>NZ_CP076443.1:0-145000 GCF_018866345.1 Gemella sp. zg-570
TTAAAACTTGTTAAAAGTTTTCTTGTTTCTTTTATTTAAATACTTAATACTTTTGAAAAATATTTTGATAACTCTTTATTTTTCCACAATAATTTATTTTTTTAACAATTTAAAATTTTTATTTTTATTTTTTTTCAAAAGTTTTTGAAATTTTTTTCAAAAGTTGTGGAAAACTTTTTTTTATGTTATAATATTTTTTAATCTTTTTAGGAGGTTTTTTATGAGTAATTCTAATTTTTTATGGGAAATTATTGTTAAAAAATTAAAATCTGAGCTTAATGAAGAAGTTTTTTCTACCTGGATAGCACCGAATTTTATTGAATTAGTCGATATGAAAAATAAGCAAATTACTATTACCAGTAACAACGGTCTTATTTCTGAATATCTTAAAAATATTTTTGATTCTAAAATAAAAGAAATTGTTAAAAATTCTACAAGTCTTGATTTTGAAATCTTCTATAATTATCTTGATGATAATAGTATTAAAGAAGATGTTAGAAAAATAGAAAAGAAAAAAAATACAGAAGATATAATTCTTGATAATTTTTTAGCAAAAGATAAACCTTCTGGTTCTCAAAATCTTTTTTCGACACAATCTTTTATTTTTGATGAATATAAGCAAGCAACACCAAATAAAAATATTACAAAATCAAAAGATAATACTAGTATAAATAAAAATTTTATTTTTGATAATTTTGTTGTTGGTGAAGGTAATACCTACGCCTTTAACCTGGCTTACTCGGCTGCAAATGATCCAGGAGAACACAATCCACTTTTTATTTATGGTGGTGTTGGTTTGGGAAAAACGCATTTACTCCACGCAATAGGTAATGAATTGGAAAAAAATTTTCCTAATTTTAAAATAAAATGTGTTACCTCTGAACAATTTTTAAATGATTTTGTTAATTCTATTCAAACTGGTAACAAACATAAAAATTTAGCAGAAGAATTTCGTCAAAAATATAGAGAAATAGATGCACTTTTAATAGATGATATTCAATTTTTCTCTGGAAAAACAAGTATTCAAACGGCTTTTTTCCACACATTCAATGAATTACATCTAGCTCAAAAACAAATTGTTCTTATCAGTGATAGAGAACCTAATGAACTTGATGGTCTTGATGATAGACTTGTTTCTCGTTTTGATTCTGGTGTCTTAGCTGATATCACTCCGCCAGACTACGAAACCAGAATGGCTATTATTAAATTTAAATGTCAAGAAAATAATCTACAAATTGATGATTCTATAATAAGTTATATTTCTGGTAATATTACTGATAATATTAGGCAGATAGAAGGGGTTTTAAAAGAAATAAAATTTAAAGCAGATTCTAAAAATATTTCTCTTGAATTAGTGGAAAATATTTTAAAACACCGTATTAAAAATATTAAGAAAAAAATTTCACCTAAAGATATTATAAATATAACTTCTGAATTTTATAATATTTCTGTTGATAATATGCTATCAGCAAAAAGAAATAAGGAGATAGTAACACCTAGAATGGTAGCCATATATTTATGTAGAGAATTAACAGACCTTTCCTTACCAGCAATAGGCAAGTTATTCAATAAAGACCATTCTTCTATCTTTTACTCTAATACAAAAATTACAACATTAATAGCTGACAATACAAATAATATTTTAGAAAACATAGAAATAATAAAAGAAAAACTTACAAATTTATAAGTTGTTGAAAAATAACAAAGTTTTTAACAAACTTTTCAACAGATTTTTAAAAACTATTTATTTAAATTTATCTTTCTTTCTTTTATTTTTTAAAAGTTTTAACAAGATATATTATTAGTATTATTTTATTATATATAAATATATAAGGAGATAACATGAAATTTTCAATATTAAAAAATAATTTTTTAGAAGGCTTAAATACAGTATCGAGGGCTTTATCACCTACACCTGTTTTTGAAATATTAAAAGGTATAAAAATAGAACTTGATAAAAATAAAATGATATTAAAAGCAAGTGATTCTTTATTATCTATGGAATATTTTATAAATACAATGGATGAAGATAAAGAAATAATAAATGTAGAAAGAGGAGGAGAAGCAGTTTTACCTTCAAGATATTTTATAGAAATTATAAAAAAATTACCCACTAATCAAATAGATATAGAAATAGAAAATCAATATATAAAAATAAAATCGGGAAAAAGTGAATTTAATATTCAAGGTTATGAACCTAATGAATATCCAGAATTCCCAACTGTATCAAAAGAAAATAAACTAGAAATAAATTCTACTGTTTTTAATAGCATAACAAAAGAAACATTATTCTGTACAGCACAAAATGATCAAAGACCTATTTTAGAAGGTGTAAACTTTATATTAGAAGAAAAAGTTTTAACAGCTACATCAACAGATTCACATAGATTGAGTAAGAGAAAATTAAAGATAAATAATCTAAATGAAAATAAAGAATTTAATATAATAATTCCAAAAAAAGCCCTACAATCTATTCAAAAAATAATAGAAAGTAAAGAAAATAATTTAGAAATATACTATGAAGATAATAGGGTAATATTTATTTATGAAAATATTATTTATTATGTACTTCTTATAAGTGGAAAATATCCCAATACAGAAAAATTAATTCCATCTACTTTTGAATGTGTAGTAAATGTAGAAAGTCAAATTTTTTATGATGCAGTCGATAGGGTTTCGCTGGTAAGTAAGGATGAAAAAAATGATATAGTAAAATTCACTATAAATGGAAATATTATAAATATTACATCTAATTCAAAAGAATTAGGAACAGCAAAAGAAGATGTATTTGCTGAAATAGAAAGTCAAGTAGGTAAATTTGAAATAGCAGCCTCTGCCAAATTTTTAAAGGAAGCTATAGGTGCCATAAATTCAGAAAAAGTAGTTATAAAATTTTCTGGAGAACTAACAGCATTTACTATGCAACCAAGTGATTATCATAGAGATATAATAGAAGTTTTACTTCCTGTAAGAACTTATTAATAATAAGTAAGAAGGAAAAAATTAATGAAAAATAAAAATTTATTAATAATATTATGTATAGTGACTTTAGTTTCAGTTTTAAGAACACCTATAACAGGTTTAGGTGCTATAATAGGAACAATAAAAGAAACATTAGAAATAGACAATACAGTAGCAGGATTTATAACAATAATTCCTCTCTTGGCATTTGCTATAGTAAGTCCTTTCGCTTCTGAAATAGCTAAAAAATATGGTTTAGAAAAAACATTATTTTATTCTACTATTGTAATAAGTCTAATGTTATTAGCAAGATTTTACATAAATAAAAATGTAATATTTTTAACTACATTTATCATGGGAATGGCAATTGCTTTTGGAAATATATTATTACCAGGGATAACAAAAAAATATTTTCCTACTAGATTAGGTCTTATGACAGGTTTTTATACTGTAATAATGGCTATAAGTGCATCTATATCGTCAGCAGTAAGTTATCCATTAGTACAATTAAACATAATAAATAAAAATTTTAGTTTAGGTTTAGCTTTGAATATATGGATAATAATATCAATATTAGCAATGATATTATTTTATATTTTAAGTAAAGAAGCAGATATTAAAATTCAAAGTGTAGAAAAATTTAAAAAATATAAAACAAGAATATATAAAAATCCAAAATTATACAGTTTAACATTAAGTATGGGATTACAATCAGCACTTTTTTTCTGTAGTATTTCTTGGTTTGGAGAAATTATGATAACAAAAGGATTTAGCAATAGTAAAGCAGGCTTTTTAATATCGATTAGTCAATTTTCCCAATTTCCTGCAACATTCCTCATCCCCATAATTGCAGATAAATTAAAAAATAAATTAGTTATACCAATAATAACTGCTTTAAGTTACTTTATAGCTATAGTTGGTATAATATTTGTAGGAAAAAATCTTTTTTTTATGATAATATTAATGATTTTTTACGGTTTAGCAGGAGGAGGAGCATTTTCTTACGTAATGTACCTTTTTTCATCAAAAACGACAAATTCAGAAGAAGCATCAAAAGTTTCAGGAATATCTCAATCAGTAGGTTATTTAATAGCAGCGTTTTTTCCCCCAGTTTTAGGATATATAAAAGATATATCAGATTGGAATAATGTTCTTTATGTATTATTAGTAATATCAATAATACAGTTATTTACTATGATACATTGTAGTAAAAAAGGAAATATAATAGAAAATTAAAAAATAAAATGTAGTTAAATCTAAAATTTTTATAAAGAATAAGAATTAACTACATTTTTTATAAATTTTTTTTAAAAAATATGTTGACAATGATTTTTAAATACTGTATAATTATAAAAGTCTTGACACAAGTTGAACAATTTAATAATAAAATAACCTAATTATTTTTTTTAAAAATCTTGACAAAATAAATATTTTATAATAGAATATCAAAGTCTTTAATATTACATAAATAAGCGGGTGTAGTTTAGTGGTAAAACCTCAGTCTTCCAAACTGATGTTGTGAGTTCGATTCTCATCACCCGCTCCAAAATTTTGAACATTGAAAACTAAAAGAAAAAGTCAACGTTAATTCCAAAAAAAGTTAAAAAAGACAACAAAAACTTTAAAAGAGCTAAACAAACAAACAAATAAAATTTGGAGAGTTTGATCCTGGCTCAGGACGAACGCTGGCGGCGTGCCTAATACATGCAAGTCGAGCGAAAAGATGTAGGAGCTTTGCACCAACAACTTTTAGCGGCGAACGGGTGAGTAACACGTAAAGAACCTGCCTCATAGACTGGGACAACTACTGGAAACGGTAGCTAATACCGGATAAGATTAAAATCGCATGAAGAAAAATTAAAAGTCGGAGAAAACTGACACTATGAGATGGCTTTGCGCTGCATTAGCTAGTTGGTAGGGTAAAAGCCTACCAAGGCGACGATGCATAGCCGACCTGAGAGGGTGATCGGCCACACTGGGACTGAGACACGGCCCAGACTCCTACGGGAGGCAGCAGTAGGGAATCTTCCGCAATGGACGAAAGTCTGACGGAGCAACGCCGCGTGAGTGAAGAAGGATTTCGGTTCGTAAAACTCTGTTGTTAGGGAAGAATGACTGTATAGTAACTATATACAGTAGAGACGGTACCTAACCAGAAAGCCACGGCTAACTACGTGCCAGCAGCCGCGGTAATACGTAGGTGGCAAGCGTTGTCCGGAATTATTGGGCGTAAAGCGCGCGCAGGTGGTTTAATAAGTCTGATGTGAAAGCCCACGGCTCAACCGTGGAAGGTCATTGGAAACTGTTAAACTTGAGTGCAGGAGAGAAAAGTGGAATTCCTAGTGTAGCGGTGAAATGCGTAGAGATTAGGAGGAACACCAGTGGCGAAGGCGGCTTTTTGGCCTGCAACTGACACTGAGGCGCGAAAGCGTGGGGAGCAAACAGGATTAGATACCCTGGTAGTCCACGCCGTAAACGATGAGTGCTAAGTGTTGGAGTCAAAAGACTTCAGTGCTGCAGCTAAGGCATTAAGCACTCCGCCTGGGGAGTACGGTCGCAAGACTGAAACTCAAAGGAATTGACGGGGACCCGCACAAGCGGTGGAGTATGTGGTTTAATTCGAAGCAACGCGAAGAACCTTACCAAGTCTTGACATACAGTGAAGAGATAAGAGATTAAATTGTTATTGCCTATGGTAATACACTGATACAGGTGGTGCATGGTTGTCGTCAGCTCGTGTCGTGAGATGTTGGGTTAAGTCCCGCAACGAGCGCAACCCTTATAACTAGTTGCCAGCAGTAAGATGGGGACTCTAGATAGACTGCCAGTGACAAACTGGAGGAAGGTGGGGATGACGTCAAATCATCATGCCCCTTATGACTTGGGCTACACACGTACTACAATGGATAAGAACAAAGAGAAGCGACCTTGTAAAAGCAAGCCAACCTCACAAAACTATTCTCAGTTCGGATTGTAGTCTGCAACTCGACTACATGAAGCTGGAATCGCTAGTAATCGCGGATCAGAATGTCGCGGTGAATACGTTCCCGGGTCTTGTACACACCGCCCGTCACACCACGAGAGTTTATAACACCCGAAGACGGTGGCCTAACCGCAAGGAGGGAGCCGGTCACGGTGGGGTAGATGATTGGGGTGAAGTCGTAACAAGGTAGCCGTATCGGAAGGTGCGGCTGGATCACCTCCTTTCTAAGGAAAAAGGAAAAACATTGACAATTTCTTTTAGTTTTGAGTGTTCAAACATAATATGGGCCTATAGCTCAGTTGGTTAGAGCGCACGCCTGATAAGCGTGAGGTCGATGGTTCAAGTCCATTTAGGCCCACCATTAATTAAAATAAAATATTAATAGAAGAACAATTATTATTGTGGGGCCTTAGCTCAGCTGGGAGAGCGCCTGCTTTGCACGCAGGAGGTCAGGAGTTCGATCCTCCTAGGCTCCACCATTTATTTGCACAATGAAAACAGAATATATATTATAAAGAAGATTTACAAGAGAAAAACCGAGAAAAAGAGTTCAAGGAAAAAACGAAGCCAAAGCTACACGATTAAGTAGAAAAGAGCACACGGAGAATGCCTTGGCACTAGGAGCCGAAGAAGGACGTGACAAACGACGAAACGCTACGGGAAGACGTAAGTAATCAAAGATCCGTAGATATCCGAATGGGGCAACCCGGCAGAAATAAAAAGCTGTCACCCGAAAGGGAGGTAACGCAGAGAACTGAAACATCTAAGTACCTGCAGGAAAAGAAAGAAAAATCGATTTCCTAAGTAGCGGCGAGCGAAAAGGAAAAAGCCCAAACCCTAAAGCATGCTTTAGGGGGTTGTAGGACTATCAACAAATTGGAGAAAAGCCATAGTCAAATCGCATGGGAAGGCGAGCCAAAGAAGGTAAAAGCCCTGTAGACGAAATGGCAAATTGAAAAGAGATAGAACCTGAGTACAGCGGAACACGAGAAATTCCGTTGGAAACAGCCAGGACCATCTGGCAAGGCTAAATACTACCTAGTGACCGATAGTGAACCAGTACCGTGAGGGAAAGGTGAAAAGAACCCCGGGAGGGGAGTGAAAAAGAACCTGAAACCGTGTGCTTACAACTAGTCAGAGCACTATATAAGTGTGATGGCGTGCCTTTTGTAGAATGAACCGGCGAGTTACTCTATCATGCAAGGTTAAGTGGAAGACATGGAGCCGAAGCGAAAGCGAGTCTTAAAAGGGCGAAATAGTATGATGGAGTAGACCCGAAACCAAGTGATCTACCCATGGCCAGGTTGAAGTTTAGGTAACACTGAATGGAGGACCGAACCAGGACACGTTGAAAAGTGTTTGGATGAGCTGTGGGTAGGGGAGAAATTCCAATCGAACTTGGAAATAGCTGGTTCTCTCCGAAATAGCTTTAGGGCTAGCCTCGTTAGAAGTTTATTGGAGGTAGAGCACTATTTGGACTAGGGGCCCATCCCGGGTTACCGAATTCAGATAAACTCCGAATGCCAAATAAATATAAACGGGAGTCAGACTGCGGGTGATAAGGTTCGTAGTCAAAAGGGAAACAGCCCAGACCGCCAGCTAAGGTCCCAAATTGTATGTTAAGTGGAAAAGGATGTGATGATGCACAGACAACCAGGATGTTGGCTTAGAAGCAGCCACCATTTAAAGAGTGCGTAATAGCTCACTGGTCGAGTGACATTGCGCCGAAAATGTACCGGGGCTAAACAAACAACCGAAGCTGCGGATATAACTAATGTTATATGGTAGGAGAGCGTTCTAACAGCGGTGAAGCCGAACTGGAAGGTGAGGTGGAGCGGTTAGAAGTGAGAATGCCGGTGTGAGTAGCGAAAGATAGGTGAGAATCCTATCCACCGAAAGACTAAGGTTTCCAGGGGAAGGCTCGTCCGCCCTGGGTAAGTCGGGACCTAAGGTGAATCCGAAAGGAAAAGCCGATGGACAACAGGTAGAAATTCCTGTACCACCAAATATCAATTGAGAGAAGTGGGGACAGAGGAGGTTAAGCAATCGTACTGATGGAATAGTACGTCTAAGCGCAAAGTGAGCGAGGTAGGAAAAACCGCCAAGCATAATCATGAAGCGTTAAGGGGAGCGAAAACAAGTAGCGAAGTTGCTAAAACCAAACTCTCAAGAAAAGCCGCTATCGAGATAAGAGGTGCCCGTACCGCAAACCGACACAGGTAGTTGGGAAGAGAATTCTAAGGTGAGCGAGAGAACCATCGTTAAGGAACTCGGCAAAATGACCCCGTAACTTAGGGAGAAGGGGAGCCACAGAGATGTGGTCGCAGTGAATAGGCCCAAGCGACTGTTTATCAAAAACACAGGTCTCTGCAAAACCGCAAGGTGAAGTATAGGGGCTGACGCCTGCCCGGTGCTGGAAGGTTAAGAGGAGTGCTTAGCGCAAGCGAAGGTATGAATTGAAGCCCCAGTAAACGGCGGCCGTAACTATAACGGTCCTAAGGTAGCGAAATTCCTTGTCGGGTAAGTTCCGACCCGCACGAAAGGCGTAACGATTTGGGCACTGTCTCAACGATGGACTCGGTGAAATCATAGTACCTGTGAAGATGCAGGTTACCCGCGACAGGACGGAAAGACCCCATGGAGCTTTACTGTAGCTTGATATTGAATTTTGATGCAGTATGTACAGGATAGGTAGGAGCCTAGGAGACGTGCACGCCAGTGTACGAGGAGGCGATGTTGGGATACTACCCTTGCTGTATTGGAATTCTAACCTAGAGAATAGAAAACTCAGAGACAGTGTCAGGTAGGCAGTTTGACTGGGGCGGTCGCCTCCTAAAGAGTAACGGAGGCGTTCAAAGGTTCCCTCAGAATGGTTGGAAATCATTTAGAGAGTGTAAAGGCACAAGGGAGCTTGACTGTGAGACAGACAAGTCGAGCAGGTGCGAAAGCAGGACTTAGTGATCCGGTGGTACCGAATGGAAGGGCCATCGCTCAACGGATAAAAGCTACCCTGGGGATAACAGGCTTATCTCCCCCAAGAGTCCACATCGACGGGGAGGTTTGGCACCTCGATGTCGGCTCATCGCATCCTGGGGCTGTAGTCGGTCCCAAGGGTTGGGCTGTTCGCCCATTAAAGCGGTACGCGAGCTGGGTTCAGAACGTCGTGAGACAGTTCGGTCCCTATCCGTCGTGGGCGTAGGAAATTTGAGAGGAGCTGTCCTTAGTACGAGAGGACCGGGATGGACGTATCAATGGTGTACCAGTTGTTGCGCCAGTGGCATAGCTGGGTAGCTAAATACGGACGGGATAAGAGCTGAAAGCATCTAAGCATGAAGCCCCCCTCAAGATGAGATTTCCCACGTAGTATAAGACCCCTTGAAGACGACAAGGAGAATAGGTTAGGAGTGTAAGTGTGGTAACACATTGAGCTGACTAAAACTAATAGGTCGAAGACTTAATCAAGTAAGTTTTGGAATTGACAAAGTAGATTGGATATAATATAATATATATAAAGTTTTCGTCTGGTGGCGATAGCAAAGAGGACACACCTGTAACCATACCGAACACAGAAGTTAAGCTCTTTAGCGTCGAGGGTAGTTGGTCTTAGAACCTGCGAGATTAGAACGTTGCCAGGCTTTAGAGAACCCTTATGGGTTCTTTTTTTGTTTTATTGATTTGATTTTATAAAAAAAATAGTGTAACATTATACTATATAAATGGAGGTAATATTATGTATCTTGAAGATGAAAAATTATTAACTATAACTCAAAAAAATAAAAAAAGTATATTAGAAGCATTAGAAAAAATAAATTCTACATTTAATGAACTTAATATAAAGGTAGCTTATATTAATTATGATAGAATATACTAATATTAGTATTATAAGGGGATTACATGCTTTATATAGATAAAAAATTTTTAAATCATATAAAAAAAAATATAACATTTTATTTTCTTTCTACAGTAAGTATTTTTGCTTTATCTATTAGGTTGATTTCTATTGATTATATTTCAGGTGATATGAAATTTTTTTTATTACCTTGGTATTATGAAGCTATAAGATTAGGAGGTATAAAATCTATAGGATATGAAATAGGTAATTATAATATACCTTATCAATTTTTTATAAGTTTATTGTCTTCTACTTCAATAAATCCTATAATAGGATATAAATTATTTTCAATATTTTTCGATTTTATTTTAGCTATAGCTATGGGTATATTAATTATGGAATTTGTTGAAAAAGAAAAAATTAAATACTTTACTTATATGTACAGTATAGTATTATTATTACCAACAATATTTTTTAATTCTGGTTTTTGGGGACAAGCTGATTCTATATACGTTTCATTTATAATAATATCTTTAATTTTATTTAATAAAAAAAAATTTAACTTATCATTTTTAGTTTTAGGAATAGCATTTTCTTTTAAATTACAAACAATATTTATTTTACCTACCTTTATTTATTATTATTTTATAAATAAAAAATTTAGTATTATAAAATTAGGATTTTTTACATTTTTAGGTATGTATATCTTATGTATACCTGGATTTATTTATGGTAGAAGTTTTCTGGATCCAATTAAAGTTTATTTAGGACAAACAAAAGAGCCTTATATATGGATTAATTTTCCAAGTTTATGGTCATGGATAGCACCAACTTATGAAGCTAGCTATATTCAAACAATAAGATACATTTCTATTTTGTTGTGTGGGATGGTTTTATTATCGGGAATATATTACATTGTAAAAAATAATATAAATATTAATAACAATAAAGTATTTATGCTGTTAACTATATGGACAGTTTATACATGTTTAATATTTTTAACAGGTATGCATGATAGATACGGATATTTATTAGATTTACTTTTTATTGTTATATTATTTTTAGAAAAAGAATTTGCAATTTTTGGCATAATACCTTTTTTTATAGGTTTAATAACTTATGTTAATTATTTATTTTTCGATAGTGAATATATACCTGAATACATATTTAAAATGCTATCTTTATTATATCTAATAAATTATATATTACTTACCAATAAAATTTTAAAATATACTTTGATATATAGAGATAAAAATCAGCTATAAAATGAATATTATATAGTACTTAAAGAATTATTAGAAATTATGTTTTCTAGATAGTATAAATTTAATAAAAAAAGTATTTTCTTATATAAATTAGAAAATACTTTTTTATTTTTTTGTTAGTGTTTTATAATAATTTTTTGTAAAGCTCGATAAATTCTTCTGTAATAGTTTTTAACAATTCAACGTTCATTAATTGGTCTTCTGCATGAATAAGAAGTAAGTCAATAGGAATATCTATTCCTGAAGCAAAAGATTGAAGTAATTTAGAATGTTCTTTATGAGCTTGAACAGAATAAGAAATACCTTCTTCTAATAGCTTATTAGCACTTTCAAAATTTGATATTTTTGCTTCTTGTATTGCTTCTATAAAATTGCTTTTTGCTAATCCTGCATAAGTAATCATTGTCATTGAAATTTTAGTATTTTTTGTCATAATATTTTATTTTATAATTTGATCAATAAATTCTAAGATTGCTAAAACATCGTGGTTTAAATAAGCGTTTGGCTCTATAACTTCTACAGGTGAGTTTGTTTTTTGACAAATATTTCTTCTTGCAAATGCAACCTGAGGTGAAAGTAAAACAACGTCAGCTGTTTTTAATACTTCATCTGCATTTGTTGCTGGAGTTGCTACGATATTATAATCTAGTTTTTTTAAAGATACCTCTTCTTTAAGGTTACGAACAAGTAATGTATTAGAAATTCCAGCTGTACAAATAATAACAATTTGTTTCATATAAATAACTCCTTTTTTTTAATTTGAAATAATATATAATTTCTTAAATTAATTATTTAATAAAATTTATTTAGCTAGACCAAGAGGAGAGAATAGTAAGTATGTAGCAACTACTGTTACAACAACAACAGTACTTACTAAATATCTATTTTTCCAAGGTGTTAGGTCTAATTCGCTACTATAAGTGTTAAAGTCAAATTCTTCAGTTCTACCATATTTACTAAATGTTAGTAATATTATAAGATCTAGGAAGAATAAAACACTTAAAACATATAGGAAATGGATATTACTTAAGTATACTTTTGATAAACCATATAGTAGTATATGAATGAAAAATGTCCATTTTGCTCCAGAAGCAGAAACTCGTTTTGCAAAGAATCCTGCAAGAATAAGAACTAATAGAGGCATATTGTAAATTCCATTAAACTCTTGAACAACAGCATAAAGACCTTGAGGGAATAAAGCTATTAAAGGAGCAATTATTGTTGTTAATACACCGATAGCAAGAGTTACTAGACGACCAATACGAGTTATTTGCCTTGTATCTTTATTTTCTCCAAATATAGGTTTATAAATATCTAGTGTAAATAGTGTAACTGTGCTACTTAGTGAACCTACAAAAGAAGATAAGATAGCTCCAAATATAACAGCTCCAAAAATTCCAAGTGCCCATTGTGGCAAGATGTGTACAATCAAAGTAGGGTAAGCATCGTCAGGATTTGTAACTTTATCTCCTACCATATTAAAAGCTAAAATACCAGGAAATACCAAGAATAATGCACCAAAAATCTTGAAGAAACCTACAGTTAAGGCTCCTTTTTGAGCTTCTTTTAAATTTTTAGCAGCAAGAGCTTTTTGTACGATCATTTGATTGCTACACCAGAAAAATAGGTTATTGAATAACATACCAAAAAATAGAGTAGGCCAAGGAACAATTTCTGAATCTATGGCTCCAATTGAATTTAATTTTTCTGGACTATTTTGTACAATATGTTCAATACCAGCTAAGAAACTGCCATCACCTAAAATGATAAGTCCAATAACAGGAATAGCTAAACCTCCAACAATCAAACCAACCCCGTAAATTGTATCACTATAAGCTCCAAGAGACATTCCGCCCAGTAGCAGGTATAAAATTCCAACAGCTCCGATGAATGATGAAATTACAACAACAGAAGCCCCACTAGAAATTCCTAAAATTTGATCTACCCTAAAAATCTTATTGAATACTAATGATCCAGAATACAATACAACTGGTAAAAAGGAAACTATATATGTAAACATAAATAAGACTGAAACAACACGCTTAGTCATTGTATCATAACGAACTTCTATGAAATCAGAAATCGTGTTGATACCATATTTAAAGTATCGTGGAAGGAAGACAAGAGCTAAAACTACAAGAGTTATAGCGGCAGTTACTTCCCAAGCCATAACTTCCATACCTACTTTAAAAGATTGCCCATTTTGACCAACAATTTGTTCGGTAGATAAGTTGGTCATAATGATTGTAGATGCAATAGCAAAAGAAGTTAAACTCCTACCCCCTAGGAAATAACCTTCCTCGTTTGTACTATCTACAGTGCTTTTACTCCTATTATAGGCATATAAAGCAACAAAGATAATAATAACTAAAAATGAAATAATTGAAAATAATCCCATTATATGGAACCTCCTAAAAATATTATTAAGGTTTCGTTACAATCAAAATATAATCAAAACTTAACCTTTGATATATATATATTAAAATAAAAATAATTTTTTGTCAACGTTTACTAATTAAAAAATAAAAATTTTTTCTATATATTACAGTGTAAGGTTGTGCTAAAACAAAGAATTTATTGTGTTTTTTTGATTTTATTACATGTATTTTTACAGTTGACAACGTTTTAATAAATGTGTATAATTTTAATATAAGTTAATAAAAACAAACTCAAAATATAATCAAAATAAGGAGGAAGAAATGTGTCTTACGAGGTTACGAATATAAAATATGGAATTGCTCCAATCGGATGGAGAAATGATGATATTCCAGATATAGGAAAGGAGAATACCTATAAACAAATTTTAAGTGATGCAAAATTAGTAGGTTTTGAAGGAACGGAGATAGGAGGATGTTATCCCGCTTGCCCTGATGAATTAAATAAAGAGTTATCTTTAAGAAATATGCGTATAGCAGGACAGTGGTTTAGTGGTTATTTAATTAGAGATGGACTGGAAAAGTCAATTGAAGATTTCACGAAACATTGTAGTTTTTTACAAGCAGTAGGAGCAGATGTTGCAGTTTATTCAGAGCAAAGTAGAAGTATTCAAGGCATGACGGATGTTTGTGTTTATACAGAAAAACCATTTTATACAAAAGAAGAATTTGAATGTTTGGCAGATGGTTTAAATGTTTTGGGGAAAATAGCAAATGATCATGGTTTAAAATTGTGTTATCATCATCATATGGGAACAGGAATACAAACTTTAGAAGAAACACGTAAACTAATGGAGTTGACAGATCCAACTAGAGTTTATTTATTATATGATACAGGTCATATTTACGTTTCTGATAGAGAATATATGCCTTTATTAAAAGAATTTAAAGATCGTATTGGGCATGTTCATTTTAAAGATGTTCGTCTAGAAAAGTTAGAAGAAGCAGTTAAAGAAAATATGAGTTTCTTAAATTCCTTTTTACATGGTATTTTCACTGTTCCTGGTGACGGCTGTATTGACTACAGAGAAGTTTATGAATTTTTAGTAGATATGAATTATAGGGGTTGGATTGTTGTTGAAGCAGAACAAGATCCTAAAATAGCAAATCCTTTAGAATATGCGATAAAAGGATATAACTATATGCAAACATTAAGAAAATATAAATAGAGAGGTAAATAAATTTATGATAAGAGTAGGAATTGTAGGATTAGGAAAAATAGGAGAAGATCATTTAAACCGTATCCAAAATCGCATATCAGGTATGGAAGTTACTGGTTTGTTTGATGTTGTTGAAAATCGTTGTGAAGATTTGATAGAAAAATACCATCTTAATGCAAAAAATTTTGATAGCTATCAAGACTTAGTAGAGTCTGATCAAGTTGATTTAGTAGTTGTTACAGCCATTAATCAGTTACATGCAGAAGTTGCTATTGCTGCTTTAAACGCTAATAAGTATGTATTTGTAGAAAAGCCACTTGCAATGACACAAGAAGAATGTTTAGAAGTTATGAAAGCCGAAGAAAAAACAGGTAAACGTATGTTACAAGTAGGGTTTATGCGTCGATACGATCCTGGCTATCAAACTTTAAAACAATATATAGAAAAAGGGGAAATAGGAAAACCTCTTATGGCACATTGTCGTCACTTTAATACTTATTTATCTCAACCGAAAAATTATGTTAGTAGTCAGGCAATTGTAGAAACTTTTATTCACGAAATTGAAATTATGCATTGGTTATTAGATGAAGAATATAAGAGTGCAAAAGTGTATTTTCCAAAAAGAGCAGCTGTTACTAATGAATATAATACACCTCTTCAGGATCCTCAAGTTGTTGTTCTTGAGACAGAATCTGGTGTAAATATTGTAACAGAAGTGTTTGTAAATGCTTATGGATATGATATTCACTGCGATATAGTGGGAGAGTTAGGAATGGCACAATTACCTGCAGTACCAAGCGTTGTATTAAGTAAAGCTGCTAGAAGAAGTACAAGCATTTTAACAGACTGGAAAGAAAGATTTATAGCTGCTTACGATGTAGAATTTCAAGATATTGCAGATCGTCTGAATGCTTCAGAAGAATTAAATGGACCTTCTTCATGGGATGGTTATGTGTCAGCGGTAACATCTGATGCCTGTATCCTTTCTCAACAAACAGGACAAACAGAAAAAATAGAATTAATAACAAAACCAGATTTTTACAAACAATTTAATTAAGGAGAAACCATATGTTAAGAGTAGGAATTGTTGGATTGGGAAGAATGGGGAAAACACACGCTCAAAATATGGTGAATCATATACCAGAAGTAAAATTGGTTGCAGCATGTAGTATTTTTGAAGAAGAGTTATTATACGCTAAAGAGTATTTAGGTGTTGAAAACACCTATTCTTCTTTTGAAAAAATGATAGATGAAGCCAAGTTAGATTTTGTTGTTATTGCAGCAGGAGCTGATGTTAGACCTTCAATGATATGTTACGCTATGGAAAAAGGAATTCACACATTTGCAGAAAAACCACTTGGATTATCAGAGGAAGATATAAAAAAAGTTGTAGAAGTTGTAGAAAAATATAAAGATAGAGTGAAGTTTCAAGTTGGATTTATGAGAAGATTTGACGCTGATTATCTATATGCTAAAGAAAAAATAGAAAGTGGAGAAATAGGAAGCATAGTTTATATTCGTGCGTATGGAATAGATCCTAGTAGCGGACTGGATTCTTTTGTTAATTTTGCCAAAAACAGCAATAGCGGTGGTATTTATCATGATATGGCTATTCACGATATTGATTTGATTCGTTGGTTGACTGGTTGTGAATTTTCTAAAGTTTGGGCTGTTGGTGCAAACTTTGCACGTCCAGAATTAGACGAGGTTGGAGAATTAGAAACAGGAATAGTTCAAGCTCAATTAAATAATGGAGCAATGGTTCATTTGGTTGTAGGAAGAAATGCCCCGCATGGATATCAAGTAGAAACAGAAATTATGGGAACAAAAGGTTGGTTACGTATAGCGGGAGTTCCAGAAAAAAATTTAGTAACTATTTATGATCATACTGGGGTAAGAAGAGAATGTTCGGCAAATTTTCCAGAAAGATTTAAAAAAGCATTTATAGAAGAAATTGTTGGATTTGCAAGGTGTATCAAAGAAAATAGAAATCCACAAGCAAGTGCACAAGATGGTCTTATAGCTACAAGAGTATCTCTTGTTTGTCAACAATCATTACAAGAAGGCATAATAAAGGAATGTTAATAAAGAGAAGTAGACTTTTAGAAAGATTTTTAGGTCCCAACTTATCTATGTATATATTTTCAAAACATAAAGAAAATTTTATAAAATTATAGAGACTAATGTGGATGAAAGAAGGTAAGAATTATGAAATCTAAAAGAATATATGAAATGGAACACTACATTCATTTACACAAAAAAGTGTCTCTAAGTGAATTGGAAGAAAAATTTCAGATATCCATTAATACGGTTCGCCGAGATATTAAAGAGTTGTTAAAAAAAGAAGTAATAAAAAAAGTTTATGGGGGAGTAGAATCTATAAAAGATGGTATTATTCAAACAGAAGATGTATTAATTGATATTGAAAAACGCCACCATACAAAACCAAAAGAAAAGCAAAACATTGCAAAAAAGGCTGCTACTTTTATTAGGGATGGCGATACAATATACATTGATTCTGGAACTACAACTCTGGGTATTTTGGATTATTTATCACAGGATATAAAAATTACAGTTGTTACGAATAGTTTACCAGTGATTAATAAGGCAGTAAAATTTCCCAATGTTGATATTATATTATCGGGAAACAAGTATCTAAAAAGAACAAGCTCCTTCACTAAATTAGGAACATACTCTATATTAGAACGATTAAATGTTTCTAAAGCTTTTATGGCAGCAACAAGTGTATCCATAGATAATGGTGTAATGAATGCAACAATGGAAGAGTATGAACTTAAAACAAAGGTAGTTTCAAAGACTAAAGAAAAATATTTACTTGTTGATTGTTCAAAATTTAACAAATTAGGATTTATTACATTTGCAGAATTGACTGAATTTAAAACAATTATTACTGATAGTTTAGATGATGAACTTATGAAACAATTCGCACAGTTAAAAAATATTACATTTATAGAAACAGCGAAAGAGGAAGTATAACAAAAATTAGATGATTTTTTTTATTAATGTGTTATTATATTTGGAAAATTCTAAAATAAAATATTCATGTTAATATATTTACACAAAAAAAACAAAAAACGATGAAAGAGCTTGTTTAAAAATACAAAACATGATAAAATAAAATTAATTATTGAGTATATGTTTATCAACTTTTGATAACATTTAGGGTTAGGAGGAATTTATTTGGAAACAGTAAGATTAACAACAGCTCAAGCAATAATTAGATTTTTGGATCGTCAATATATTTCTTATGATGGGAAAGAAAATCGATTTGTAGAAGGTATATTTAATATCTTCGGACATGGGAATGTGTTAGGTTTGGGTCAAGCCTTGCAAGATGAGCATCATTCCTTGCTAGCGTTCCAAGGAAAAAATGAACAGGCGATGGCATTAGCGGCAATAGGATATGCAAAACAGAAAAATCGTCGTCAAATTTATGCCTGCACTAGCTCTGTAGGCCCAGGGGCGGCTAACTTTGTAACAGCGGCAGGAGTAGCTATTGCAAACAACATTCCTGTTTTGCTTCTTCCTGGAGAAACTTTTGCTACAAGACAACCAGATCCAGTATTACAACAATTTGAAAGAGAAGATGACATTACGATTACTACAAACGACGCTCTGCGACCTGTATGTCGATTTTGGGATCGAATTACTCGACCTGAGCAGATAATGTCTAGCTTAGTAAAAGCTTTTGAAGTTTTGACTAATCCACAAACAGCTGGTCCAGTAGCTATCTGTTTAGCACAGGATGTAGAGGGGGAAAGTTATGACTATCCTATTTCATTTTTTGAAAAGAGAGTCCACTATATAGATCGTAGAAAGCCAACTGAAAGAGAATTAAAACAATCGTTAGAGGTTATTAGTCAAGCAAAAAACCCCGTTTTATTAGTTGGTGGTGGCGCAAAATATTCTCAAGCAAAAAAAGAAATTGAAAAAATCTCAAAAAAATATTGTATTCCAGTAGTTGAAACACACGCAGGCAAATCTACCCTACTATATGATTTTGAATATTATTTGGGAGGTAATGGTATTTTAGGTACAACTGCAGCAAATAAAGTGGTTCAAAATGCAGATTTAATTATTGGCTTAGGTACACGTTACACTGATTTTACAACATGCTCAAAAACACAATTTAAAGAAGCAAAACGTTTTGTAAATGTAAATTTAAGTCGTATGCAAGCTTATAAATTTGATGCGGTTAGTGTTGTAAGTGATGTTAAAGAATATTTACTTGCTATATATGAGTTGTTGGGAGACTATAAAACTACATATACAGATGAGCAAATTGCATCTTACAAAAAAGAGTGGGAAGAAGAACGTAATAGATTATCTAACATAACCTTTACAATGAATGATTTTAAACCAGAGATAGACGGACATTTCACCCAAGAAATATTAAATGAGTACTCACAAGTGTTAGAAACAAAATTAACACAAAGTAGTGTTATTACATATATTAATGACAATATTGACAAAGACTCTGTTATGGTTGCGGCAGCGGGTTCTATACCAGGAGATGTTCAGAAATTGTGGAATAGTCGCAGTGAAAATAGCTACAATATGGAGTATGGTTATTCTTGTATGGGATATGAAGTCAACGGAGCTTTGGGAGTTAAAATGGCAGAATCCCATCGTGAAGTTTATGCGCTTGTAGGAGATGGAAGTTTTAATATGTTGCATAGCGAGTTAGTTACGTCTTTACAGTATGGTTATAAAATCAATGTTGTCTTGTTAGATAATTCTGGTTTTGGCTGTATCAATAATTTACAAATGAGCAACGGAAGTGATTCTTTCTATTGTGAATTTAGGGATAAAGATAACAATATTATGAATATTGATTATGCTACGGTAGCTAAAGGGTATGGAGCAAAAACTTACAGTGTGAAGACATTAGAAGACTTGCATCAAGCTTTAGAAGATAGTAAATCAAGTCCAATTTCAACTCTTATTGACATCAAAGTTTTACCGAAAACCATGACAGCAGGATATGATACATGGTGGAATGTGGGAGTATCTAGTCATTCTCCGAAACAAGCAGTTCAAAAGGCGTATGAAGAAAAAGAAAATCAATTAAAAATAGCAAGAAAATATTAAGGAGTCTAATGATGAAAAAGTTCATGCAAGCAGACAAACAGTACGATGTTATTTGTTTAGGAAGGGTTACAATCGATTTAAATCCTAACGAAATAAATAGAACATTAGATAAAACAAAATCATTTAATATGTATTTGGGAGGTTCTCCAGGAAATGTATCTATAGGATTATCAAGACTAGGAAATCGTGTAGGTTTTATCGGAAAAGTATCTAATGATCAATTTGGGACATTTATTATTGATAAGTTAAACTCAGAAAATGTGGATACAAGTCATGTGATACGCTCAAACGGAAGAGACAGACTGGGATTAACATTTACAGAAATGAAATCTGAAACAGAATCTAGCATTTTAATGTATAGAAATGAAGCTTCAGATTTAAAACTATCTACTGAAGAAATTGATGAAGAATATATAAAACAAACAAGAGTTTTATTAATATCAGGAACAGCACTTTCAGAAAGTCCGTCAAGAGAAGCTACTTTAAAAGCTATGTATTTGGCAAAAAAACATGGCGTGGCAATAGTATTTGATATTGACTATCGCTCATATAATTGGAAAAATGAAGATGAAATTAGTATCTATTACACTACTGTTGCTAGAAATAGTGATTTGATTATAGGATCTAGAGAAGAATTTGACCTAACAGGAAGATTATTAGGGTTAGCAGAGAAAACAGATAAAGAGGTCGCAACTTATTGGATGGAGCATGGAGAAGCTGAGATTGTTATTATTAAGCATGGTAAAAAAGGTTCATGTGCATTCGATGATAGTGGAAATGAGTATGTTGTACCATCTTATCCAGCCAAGGTATTAAAATCATTTGGTGGAGGAGATGCACATGGTTCTGCATTGCTGACGTGTTTATTAAAAGGATATCTACTAGAAAAAGCTCTGCACTATGCTAGTGCATCAGCTTCTATTAACATTGGTAGTCATTCATGTTCTGAAAGTTTACCGACGTTAGAAGAAATTGAAAAAGCTGTAGAAAAGGCAAATTTATATAACAGATAAGGAGAAATAAAAGATGGTAAAAGTATTACGTAATTATATCAATGGAGAATGGGTTGAAAGTGGGAGTGGTGAATTTTTAGAAGTTACAAACCCAGCAACTGAGGAAACTATAGCAAAAGTACCCCTATCAACAAAAGAAGAATTAGAACATGCAGCAGAAGTTGCAAAAAATGCGTATGAGTCTTGGAAAAATGTATCTATCTTAAAACGTGTAAAATATTTATTTAGATTACAACAAATTTTAGAAGAAAATAAAGAAGAGCTTGCTAAATTAATAACATTAGAACATGGAAAAAATCTTAAAGAAGCCTTGGGTGAAGTTGGACGCGGTATTGAAAATGTTGAAAACGCTGCGGGATTAGTTAGTTCATATATGGGGGATTCTTTAGCAACGGTCGCTACGGATGTAGAAGTAGTAAACTACCGTTACCCAGTTGGAGTAGTTGGATGTATTACCCCATTTAACTTCCCTATGATGGTTCCATTTTGGATGTTTCCAATGGCTTTAGCTTGCGGTAATACGGTTGTACTAAAACCATCAGAAAAAACACCATTGTTAATTGAAAAAATTGTTTCATTTGTTGAACAAGCAGGATTTCCTAAAGGAGTATTCAATATTGTATTTGGCTCTCATAATGTGGTAAATGGTATTATAGAAAGTCCTAATATTAAAGCGATTTCCTTTGTAGGAAGTGAACCAGTAGGACGCTACATTTATCAAAAAGGATCAGAGAATTTAAAACGTGTCCAGGCCTTAACTGGAGCTAAAAATCATCTTATAGTTTTAGAAGATGCAGATTTAGAAGATGCTATGCCAAAAATTATTGGTGGTGCTTTTGGTTCAGCAGGAGAACGCTGTATGGCAGCAGCTGTTATAGCAGTACAAGATAGCATAGCAGATAAATTTATAGCGAGATTAAAGGAAGAAGCAGATAAATTATCTATTGGAAATGCTTTAGAAGAAGATGTATTCTTAGGACCAGTTATTGATAAAGTAGCACAAGAGCGTATTTTTGGTTATATTGAAAAAGGGGTAGAAGAGGGAGCTTCATTAGTAAGAGATGGACGTGAAAATATTCCAGAAAAAGGTTATTTTGTAGCACCAACTATTTTCGATAATGTAAATGATACTATGACTATTTGGAAAGATGAAATATTTGCACCAGTTGTTTCAATAACACGTATTTCTGGTATTCGTGAGGCAGTAGATTTGGCAAATCGCTCTCGCTTTGCAAATGGTTCATGCTTGTTTAGCAATAATGCAGCAGCTATTCGATATTTTAGAGAAAATATTGATGCAGGAATGTTGGGTGTTAATTTAGGAGTACCAGCACCAATTGCTTGGTTCCCATTCTCAGGCTGGAAAGATTCTTTCTACGGCACACTACATTGCAACGGAAAAGATGCAATTGAGTTTTATACACATAAAAAAGTAGTAACTGCACAATATCGTACTAATAAATTTTAAGGAGTATGGAGTATGTTTGGACAAGTAGAACTACAAAATGGAAAAAATAATATTTGCGATAAAAATTTTCACGCCAATATGAATATGGACGTTGCAACCTATCTATTAGAACCATCTGAAAAATTAGAATTGATATCAGATACAAAAGAAACAGCTATTTTACCAATTTTTGGGAAACTTACTATTCGCTATTTAGATAAAGAAGAGTTGATTGAAAGAGAAAATTGTTTTGAGAATAAACCCTCTTGCTTACACGTACCCAAAGGAATTATCATAGAAATAGTTGCTCATGAAGCAAGTGAGCTTCTCGTGCAACAAAAAGAAAATGATAATACATTCCCACCTCGTTTTTACAAACCAGAAGATGTATCTCAATTTATAGCAGGGGAAGATGATTTTGAGGCGTCATCTAAAAGAATAATAAGAACTATATTTGATTATGAAACAGCTCCTTACTCTAATATGGTGCTGGGAGAGGTTTTGAGTTATACAGGTCGTTGGAATAGTTACCCACCACATCATCACCCACAACCAGAAGTTTATTACTTTAAATTTGATCATCCAAACGGTTTTGGTGTATCGGTGATTGGAGATGAGGCGGCTCTTGTAAAAAATAATAGTGTAGCCTACATACCTGGTGGTTTGGTACATCCGCAAGTATGTGCCCCTGGATATCGTATGTATTATGTGTGGATGATTCCGCACTTTGAAAATAATCCTTGGACAGAAAGAATTTATGCCGAGGAACATAAATGGTTGCTTGAAAAATAAGTAATAATAAATTTGAAAAATATCAAATAATATGTAAAAAGACTTCCTCAATAAAAAATCTGTATATAAAGAAAATATGTTTTAGAATATATACTAATAAACAAAAAAAAGACAACCTTTAGGTTGTCTTTTTTTATTTAAAAATAAATTTTTTATGTGTTTAAATAAAATATATAATAATTTATATGAAAATTTTATAAATTGGAGAAAATATTATTAATTTTATATTCTAAATAACATCTTAAAAAATATTTTTAAGATGTTATATTTTAAAGTTTATAAAAATTTTGCAAATCTTTATTGATGTTGTTAATTATATTTGTTTAATATATAGTAATATAAAAATTTTTCATAATAAGATTTTTTAAATTTTCAATAAATTTAAAAGTTAAGTTGCCTATTAAATATAGTAACAAGGGAAAAGTAACTTCTAAGATTATATTAAAGAGCGAATTTAGTTTTGTATAATAATCTTTTTAAATTACAAGGAATTCTTAATTAAATAATTTCTTATATTTTTAATCTTGATGAGAGCTAATCTTTTATTTTCTTAAAGTTTTAAGTTAGTTAAAACTCCTGTATTATTATTTAACTTTAGAGATTTGTTTAATTTTGAAACATATATTAAATAGTTTTAAAATTATAAAAAGCTCCTAAGAAGATAAGTTATAAATAGCTAGTTTTTACCTCAAGAAAGAATAAAAAAGCTATAATAAAAAGAAAGATCCTAAGTTGCTTTTAGCTTTGGATCTTTCTAATGTACTTTGTTATTGGGAGTTTATCTCTTAAGATGTGATTACATTTTTTATGTTGGCTTCTTAATAGTTAAAAGAGAGAAATTTACTACATAAATTTCTTATTAGCTTTTTCTTTATAATTATTTAACTTTCTTACGAATTGCTATAGCTAAGCCTAGTGTGGCCATAATTAAAGCAGTTAATCCTAGATTAGAATTTGTGACACCAGTATTTGGTAAGGATTTTTTAGATTTATTTTTTTTGTCTGCTATCATCTGATCTGCTGGCATCTGTTCTGCTATCATCTGATCTGCTGGTATCGTTTGAACTTCCATTTTATCTTCTTTCTTATTATTTGCAGGTAATAGTGTACCTGGTTTCACAGTTGAAGACAGGAGAGTAGGTTTTACTTCTACTGGAATAATTGGGCTAGGGATACTGATATTTTTAGCATAAACAAGAGCATATTGGCTAAAGTGGCTAACCTTAAACATTACTTCTGTTTGATTTTCATTCTGTACAAAAGGTAGACTTTCTGTCATATTATTTAGAACATAGTAGACCTTGTCAATTTTTCTTTTGCTTGGTAGCACAACAGTTACTTCTCCTTTTATTTGAACAGGTTCACCTTTTTCGTTATAAAGGGTTACATCATATAAATCATAGTTTTGATCTTCTAAAGCAGGAGCTGTTGAGGTCATTGGACGAACTTGCACCTGAGTTGCCCCATTCAAGGCAAGACTCGAACCAATAATTTTAAGTTTTGTTCCTTCATGTGCCAAGCCTACCATCTTATCCTCAAGATTTGATACTGGTTCGCTACTTGCTTCTGAATTATTGCTTGTTGTTTCTGCTACACTTGTTGCCGTTGGTTCATTCGACACATCAGTTCTACTTACTTCTGCAGTGTCGCCTGCTTCATTTGTTGAGCTTGGTACTGCTGGCTCATTTGTTGTTTCTGCTAGACTTGCGGCCATTGGTTGGTTTGGCACAACAGTTATACTTGATTCTGTAGTGTCGCTTGCTGTTTCTGTTGAGCTTGGTACTGCTGGCTCATTTGCCACTTCTGTTTCGCTAGCAGTCGCAGTGAGTTCTGAAATTGATAATTGAGGTTTTTCAGCGTAAGGAGCTGCCTCATCACCAACACTGTGATGTCTTATTAGGGGAGTATTCAAGATAATTGGATCATTATTGACATTTACCAGTTCTCCTGAAGCCGTTCCAGTAATTTCACTGTTCCAATCTTCATCGTTTGATAAGGAATAGACCAGATTTTTTGGATCTAATTGAGTTACAAATTGAGCTTGGTGACCATTCTTAAGAGATAAATTAGGTGATTTTCTTGCCAAGACAGGTTGGCTAAAAGTTAAAGTAAATGTATTAGTTTTATCTGGATCTTTCTGAATATTTTCAACACGTACTATCTTATTGTGGTAATTCCATCCCTCTGCCAAGAAGTTCCAGTTGAATTTTTTGAAGTTAATAGTATATTCATTTTGGTTACCTTCTGCATGTTCATACAAGATAGCATATTCATTTGGACTTATTTCTTGTAGGGAGTTATAGGCAAACTTGCCTTCTTGGATTAATTGATGTTTAAGCCAAGTTAGACTACCGTCTTTCTCAACACGAGCTAGGCGAGCTGTACCCTGTGTTCGGCTACTGTCTGATCCGTTTGCATTGGTTAGAACCACATACTCTTTACCTTCATGCATGGTATGGATAGCTGCTAATTGGACATAAGAATCATGGACATCTTCCATGCTGACAACATCTGGATCCCATGTTTGACCACCATCATGGCTGGTAGCTACCTGAACTTTACGATTAAGGTTACGCATGAATAGTTTCAAATCACCATTGTTTAACTGAACGACAGCCGACTCTGTGTTTTGGGCGTTTGCAACATTCATAGTTTTAGAATCGAGTTTTGTTCCATTGTAATTACGCCCATCGTTAACTGCTTTACCTGAATGCCAAGTCATTCCGTGGTCGTCTGAGTAGATAACACGAGAAGATTGGGAACCAGTTAGGTGGCTTGTGAAGTTGGTAGAGTAAGTTGGAACTACCAAGCGTCCTTTGTGATCACCCGTTCTCAAGGCAATACCTGCTCCTGGGGCGATGCCATAGAATTTCATCCACGACTCTTTGATTTGTGGCGTCAAATCACGTGGGCTAGACCAAGTCTTACCGTCATCATCACTGTGTGATTCCCAGATATAGGAATTTTTTGCTACGCGAAAGTCAGATGTCTTGTTAGTTTGGAAGTAGATATTACCCTGTAATTCATCACCGAGATAGATATCCCCTAAATCGCTAAATGCAGCTTCTTCGCCTTTGACAACGACGTGGTAGTCTGTTGCTGTACCTTCTGGTGTGTATACAAGTCCATTTTCACGTATTGTGTAGGGTTTTGTTTCGCCTGTCTTATATAGATTTAAGTAAGTCTTGCCTTCAATTTCTGTATAGGCTTTTTCTTCTATATTTGGAAGACCAAAAACAGCACGCCCTTCTGGATACATATCAAAGAGTGAGTAAATACGTTTTGTTTTAGGATCTTGTACCAAGGACATATCAATATTTAGTGGGGCACCTTGGTTACGATCGTAAGCATTCTCATTATTTCTTAAATCAGAAACAATAATAGGCTTGCTCCATGTTTTACCCTTATCTTCACTTCTGCGAACGACCATTGCAATATCACCGTAGTCTAATTTATGCAAGCGACGTTCGTCAATTCCAGCAATTAGGGTTCCCTTGTCGGTAACAAGTAGAGCTGGGATACGGTAACCAAATTTACCAGCAGCATTTTTACGACCTGCAAGCCCACTCTTATAAATATTAGTCTTATCTGTCAAAACAGAACCTTCATAAAGTGTTGGGGTACGATCTTCACGATGGTACAAGCTAGAACGGACAGCCACTTCTTCTGGTGTCAAGGCACGGTTGTAAATCGTTAAACGGTCAACATCTGTATTTGATTCCCAAACATCTCTAGCCTTTCTTTTAGTTTTTCCAATCTGGGCAGTGTCGACATCTGGCATATCTTTGATTAGTTTAATAGGATCTGTGCTGGTGATTTCTTTAGAAAGAACACCATTCACATACAAACTGACCTTACCTGGTTTATCGGCACCCTCTGGTTGGCTAAGGGTCAAAGTAACACTGTTCCATTCTCCTGGCTTAATTCTTCCAGTCGCATCTTCAAAACTATTATAAAATTGATCGCCAGTTTTTCCACGCGATTCATGGTTGGGCTTGCCATCTTTTACAAATATAGCAAAGTATTCATTCTCAACTTTTGTACTAGAGGCTGAGAAAAGGTTGTAAAAGGAAGGAGAATTTTTCGCGGGCTTGAATTCCAAATGATAAGTTGCATTGCTTAAGTTTTTGAATTTTTCTAATTCACTAGTTAGGTCAACACGTTTGCCATTTGTATCACTTAAGGCCAATCCTTCACGGCTAACTACTGCAGAATCCTTGAATTTTTCTGCAATCATGTCTTTTGGTCTAGCTTCCTCTCTTATAGCTGGTTGTTCAGTATTTGATCCTTCTGTTGTTTCACTTGGTTGAGCTTCTGCATCTGGTTGAACACTGTTTGCTGGTTGCCCACCTGGAGTTTCAACACGAGGCTGAACAAGTCCTGGTTGAGCATTTGGAGTTTCACTTGGTTGTTCTTTTCCTGTTGGTTGAGAGTTAGCTGCTGTTTCTGGGTTTGCACCTCCATCCTTGTCTGTTATTACAATTGTTTCAGTTTCTGTGTCCTCTCCTAAGTTTTCTTCAGTTTCTTCTGTATCTTCACTATTTCCTGGGTTTACCATCTCTTCATTTTCTGACCTTGCTTCAGGAGCTGGAGGGCTTGTTGCTCCTGCCATTGGTCCACCACTTTCTGGTCTTGCTCCAGGTTTCTCTGCCGGGGTTTCTGGTCTTTCTGTTGGTTGTCCTGGGCTTTCAGCTGGGGCTGTTTCGCCACTTTCTGGACTTGCCCCTGTTTCTGCTTCTCCTGTATTTTCTCTCATTGGTTGGGTTTCTGGTCTTGCTTCTGTTCCAGTTCCTGCTTTTGGTTGAACTACTTCTCCATCTGCTTCTGAGTTTGCCATTGCTCCTGCTGAACTTGCTCCCCCTGATCCCCCACTTTCTGCTGGGTTTGCTCCAGTTCCTGTGTTTTCTGCCATTGGCTGAGTTCCTACAAGTTTTCCAACTTCTGACTCTGTTTCAGTTTCTGGCATTGCTTCACTATTTCCTGGGTTTGCATCTGGCATTGCATCAGGGGCTGCTGGTCTTTCTTCATTTTCTGTGTTTTCTGCTGGTTGTCCCGATATTCCTCCATTATTTTCTGGACTTGCTACAACTCCTTCTTCTGGGGCTTCTGGTCTTTCTGCTGGTTCTCCACTTTCAGCTGGGACTGTTTCACCAGCTTCTCCCATTGCTCCATTGCTTTCTGCCATCGGTTGAGATTCTGACCTTGCTGCATCCCCTGCTTTTGGTTCAACTACTTCTCCACCACTTGGACTATTCATTTCTGATCGTCCAGCTTCTGCTTCTGTCATTCCTCCATTATTTCCTGAGTCTGTTTCTCCAGGTTGAGAGTTGCCCATGGTTGCAGATTCTGGATTCATTCCAGTGCCTCCCATTACGTCAGGGCCTGGGCTTGCCACTACTTCTGACATCTCTCCATCAGTTCTTGGATTTGCCATTGGTTGACCTCTTTCTGGCATTTCTGCAGAGTCTGACGAGCTTGATACTGTTTCGCCGTTTTCTTCACTTGGTTGATTTTCTGCCAGTCCCTCATCTCCTGCTGTTTCTCCAGCTTCTGGTCTTGGTTGAGATTCTGCTGGGGATGTTGGGCTTTCTCCTAGTGCTGGTTGTCCAGATTCTGGCATCGCTCCAGCTGCTGCCATACCTCCACCACTTCCTGGGTTTACTTCTGGAGATGCTGGCTCTGCTCCAGTTCCTGCTAGCTCTCCAGGTTGAGTGGCTCCTGCTGTTTCTTCGCTTGGAGATTCAAAACTTGGCTTAGCAAGTACTGGTTGAGAGTCAGCGTCTGGTTGTTCATCGCTATTCGGTTGTGGTCTGTCGGTGTTTGCTTCCTCTGTTGAACTTGCTCCTGGTTGTCCACTTGGGGCTACAGCACTTGCACTTTCAACTGGTTGACTAACTGGATCTTCTGGGGAAGACTCTACACCTTCGGAACTTGGATTTTCATTTGATACCTCTGTAGCCTGCACTGGATTTAGACCCAATATAACACTTCCTACAGCAACAGAAAAAGTTCCTATCGTCAATTTAACGATTGAATATTTTTTTTGTCTGTTTAACCTATCCTTCATATAAAACATATAAAACCTCCTATTAATTTTAATTAATTTAATTTATTTAAAAATCTTCAGTTTTCAATTAAAAACTTGCTAAAGTTACAGAACTATCCCCCTCTCCTCTGTTTTTCATCTTACATAGTAAGGATAATAAAATTAAGGCTTGAAGAAATCCTGACCTATCATTATTTATATTCTTTACTAGGCAATTAGATTAGATGCTTTTTTTAATATCTATAAAAACCCATCTGATGAATTTATAAAATCAATATCAGACTAGATTTATAATAAAGTAAAATATAGTATATACCTTAATTATATATATATATATATATATGTCAAGGGCTTTCATAAATTTTTATAAAAAAATAAAAACGATTTCTTTAACCTATAAGCAAAGAAGCAGCTTCATGCACAAGGTCTTATATTTAACAACCTAAATTATTTAGTATATTAATACTTTCTTAGAAAATATAATAAAATTCATTTTAAGCATAGTACTTATATAAACTTGTGCAAAGAATAATTTTTTATGGAAATAAAAAATAAATAATTAATAATATTTTTTTATTAAAAATCAAAGTAGGATATTACAATTAAGAATGAAAAATTTTTAAGATACTCAAAAAATTTAATTTATAAACTTAAATTTTGTTTGTATTTTTAAAAAAGTAATTTTATAAAAAACTAGTAGGCAATTAATTAGCTACTAGATGTAAAATTATTTATTAAATCTTTATGGAGAAAATTATTGATGTTTTCTTGCGATTTTTCTTGTTAGGCTTTATTTTCAACAAGTTTTTATTTCACATGAAAATTCTTCTATTCACCTAGAAATAAAATTTTTAATGTGGTATAATTACATTGAAATATATTTAATATAAAGGGGTATTTATGAAAAAATTATTATCATTTTTAGCAGTGCTAGTTTTATTTTTAGGGCTTATTTTTTATAATCTGTATTACAAGGAAGAGCAAGTTGCTAATAAACAAAAAGAAGTTACTACAAAAACAGAAACTAAGAAAGAAGAAAAGGTTGCAACCAACACCAACTTAACACCAGAAACTGCCAAAGAACCAACGATTGTAAAGGGGCTAATGGTGATAAATAAAAAACATCCCTTGCCAAAATCTTATAACAAGGGAGAAGACCCAAAAGCTAGAGAGCAGGTCAATAAGATTATAAGAGAAGCCCAGAGTTTAGGTTTAAATGTTTCTAATCAAACGTCGGGTTTTAGAAGTTATGAAACTCAGAAAAATCTCTATAACAACTATGTGGCTGTTCATGGTAAAAAAGAGGCTGACACATTTTCTGCAAGACCGGGTTATAGCGAACACCAGAGTGGCTTAGCCTTCGACCTAATAGATAGGGAGGGGCAACTTCTTGGAGCAGAAGATACAAGAAAAACAAGCAAGCAAGCAGCTAAGTGGTTAGCAGACAATGCTCATAGATTTGGTTTTATAATAAGATATAAAGATGAATTTACCAATAGCACAGGATACATGGCAGAGGCTTGGCATATTAGATATGTTGGAGAGGCTATTGCTAGGGAAATATACGAAAAAAATATTTCTTTAGAAGAATATCTTGGTGTTGAAGGTGGAGATTATAAGGAATAGAATATTAAGTTAATATATCCTCTTTACTATTTATGTAGGGAGGATTTTTTAGTTTTATAATAAGTAACTTGCTCTGTAAGGTATTTTGTAACAGTCTTTAAAAATAAGATAATAAGTAGTATAATATAATACAAGAGATATAGAGAGAAGAAATTTCATGGAAAATAAAAATTTGAATATGGTAGTCTGTGGTGGTTGAAACTCTAAGATGGGTCGGGAGTTATTTCTAATTTATTAAAAGACCTAGCGAAAAAAGCTGATAAAAATTTAAGAGTGGGCTATGAAAGTTCTGATGATGTAGCAGAAGTTGGTGGAGGAAGTTATCCAGCCTCTTACCTAGAAAGTATAGCAGTAAAACTAAGTCATGAAAAAATATCATCAACTCAACTAGAAAAAGATTTGTTAGAAGTAGAAATACCAATTATTACAAGAATAAAGGATAATACTATTATTTTTGATATGAGAACTTTAGCTAGTCGTGAATTTGATTTGGTGCTAGGAAGTTTGAAAAAAATTATAAAAAATAAGTTTGTATAATATACAATTTTACTAACTTATTAGAAACCTATATTTAAATAAAAAGCCCTTAATTATCAATTAAATATTAAAAAAATTAATAAATAATTTTGTTTAAAGACAACCTTGAAGGAGGTTGTTTTTTTATTTTAAGAATGATAGATAATTTTTAATTATATTATGATTTTTACTTTATTATAATATGGAGTAAATTTTTATGGTCTTATTAATGATTATTTATTTTTAAGTTTCTTGTCTATAAGAAAAAAATTAATATGGAATTTATTTTTATATCTTTTTTCTCGCTTAATATTAAATAAAAAATAATAAGTTAAATAAATTGTTATATTAAAACCTTGCTACTATAAATATGATAACCAATTTCTACAAGCTAGAAAATAACCGTATTAATTTTTGAATATAAGACCCTTATAATAAAAATAGGTGGTGAGATTTGTGGATATTTTCAACTATGATAATAGAAGTTTGCGGATACTAAATATATTAGAAGAAAATTTTATCGTACAGGAAAAATATTTTTCGGATATATTTAGAGTTGGGCAAAAAACCATTCAAAATGAAATCAAAGATTTAAATGCTATGCTAGGAGATGCTGCCTACATTAAATATGATAGCGGTGGCTATCTCCTCTACATTGTGAAATTTGAAAAATATGTAAATATTAAATCTAGTATTTATGATATGTATAAAAATTTTGACTCTAGTAAAGTTCGATTGGTTTATATTTTTAAAAAATTGATGGAAAGTAAAGTATCACACACTATTGATGATTTGGCTTTTGATATGATTGTTAGCCGTAGTACACTACTCAGCGATATTAATAAATTAAAAGATATTGTCAAAGAATACAAACTCTCCATAATTGGAAAAACGAATGTTGGTATAAATGTAAAAGGAGCTGAAAAAGACATTCGGATGTTTGTTATTGAAAATATTTATAATTATATTTATAAAGAGGATATTTTCGATAAAGAGGATAATGATTATATCAACGAACTACTCATAAAACATCATATTGATTTTCAAATAAAAAGTGAGTTTATTAAATATTTAACTGTATCACTAGACAGATTTGCCAATGGATTTTATTTACATTTCACCAAAAACCAGTATGATGAATTATTAAATTTTTACACGTCAGAATTTTTAGAAGATATATGTAACTATATTAAAGGAAAATATCAGTTAGAATTATCGCAAGATGAAAAGAAATTTTTAACAATTTGCTTTGCTACGATGAGATTAGCAACTAATATTGCAAGCATTAATAAAAGTTTGAAAGATAATCAAGAGTATAAACAACTTGTTGCTCATATTCTTGGAGAAATTTATTTTGAGTATGGTATTGATTTTGATATTTCAAATATGGTGGAAGAATTTATGTATCATATTTACTTTTTAATGCAAAGACAAAAATATGGTGTTAATTATAGTAACAATATGACGGAAACTATCAAAGAAAAATATGTTATGTCCTACAAGATTGCACAATTAGCTTCAGGCGTTATCCAAAAAGATTATGGTTATCAGATTTCGGAAGCTGAAGTTTGTTATTTGGCAGTATATTTTGAAACTTTTATTAATAAGCTGAGTATTAATTTTGATAAAATGAAAGTTTTGCTAATCACAAAAACAGGCTCAGCTTTTAGGGAACTTATGATTTTTCAGTTGGAATCAAAACTCAAAGAGCATATTTATTTAACGGTTTCTTCTCCTTATGAAAATGTTGACTATAAAGATTATCAACTTGTAATTTCGACGGTAAAAAAAGATTTTCCTGAAGATGTACGAGTAATATTTCAGCCAGAAATTTTAGATATTGCCTATATAAAAAAAGAAATTGGTTTGATGAGGTATATTGACAAGGCAAACATGCCAATTATTAGAGGTGTGGAGTCGGTACTTATTAGCTCTATTTCAGAAGAAACATTTTTCATATGCGACCCACAAAAAACTTACCACGAGAACGTACATAATATAGTCAATAAGTTGATAGAAAAAAATATTGTTGACAAGATGTTTTTAGAACGTGTTATTGAGAGAGAAAAGCGTTCGTCTATGATTTTTACAGACCAAGTGGCTTTTCCCCATGTAATAAATCTTAAATCTAATCTTTTTATATTGTCTTTAGGAGTTAGTGAAGATGGTTTTTCTGATAAACCAGATTTGAAACTAATTTTTCTAGCAGCCATACCTGCTGACGATAGTTATTCTATGCTACTTGTAAAAACTTATGATGAGTTGATTTCAATGATGAAAGATGAAAAGTTTCTCACTGGAATATCAAAATTAAAAAATTACACAGATTTAGTTCATTACTTTATCAAAGAAACAAATTTATACAGATAGGAGGAATATTATGAACATAGTTGCTCTTGGTTTTTTGCTATTGATAGCTTTTATTTTACAGTATCTATTGACCTATATTCAGATACAAAGTTTTCACAAATACTATCGCAAAATGCGTCAAAAAGGATGTGTTGTTATAGGAAGAAAAAAAGGGGCTTTCCGTGCTGGTGCAATTGTGATGTTTGCAATAGATGACAAACAAAAAGTCATAGACGGTGCAGTGATGCAAGGAGTAACTGTTCTTGCAAGATTTCACAGATATGATGCTTTTAAGGGTATAAATGTAGCTACTATTAATGAAGGTGATTGTAAAGCTTTGGGCTTGTCTAAGTCCTTAACAAGTGCAATTTTAGACGGAGTTGTAACATTCAAAACTGTTGCAAATGGTGACGAGGTGTCAATGCCACCGAGTCCATTTATAAAAATTTATCGCAAATTAAAATTTAATTCATAAAAATATATTTATTAGGAGGAGAAAAAATGGATTATATTGTTCAATTGGCTTCTGGATTTACAGGCTTATTCGATGAGGGTGCAAAAACCTTTGTTAGTTGGGTAACTGGAATTATTCCAAAAGTATTATTATTACTTGTATTTATGAATGCATTGATTGCATTTATCGGACCTAAGCGTGTTGATAACTTTGCAAAACTGTGTTCAAAAAATGTGGTGTTGGCTTATGGAGTCTTGCCATTCTTATCAGCCTTTATGCTAGGAAATCCTATGGCACTATCTATGGGTAAATTTTTACCAGAACGTATGAAACCAAGTTATTATGCTTCTGCATCTTATCACTGTCATACAAATAGTGGTATTTTTCCACATATTAATGTCGGAGAAATTTTTATTTACCTAGGAATAGCAAATGGAATTACACAATTAGGTCTAAACATAACACCTTTAGCAATTCACTATTTATTGGTTGGTTTAGTCATGAATTTCTTTGCAGGTTGGGTTACTGATTTTACAACAAAAATCGTAATGAAACAACAAGGAATTATGTTGAAAAATGAATTGCAGATAAAATAATAGGAGGAACTAGACATGACTTACAATAGTATTCGTATTGAAAAAGGAAGTGGAGGTTTTGGTGGTCCTTTAACAGTTACACCAAAACCAGGGAAAGATGTACTACTTTATATTACAGGTGGAGGAGCAGAACCTGAAATTGTTGAGAAAATAGTTTCACTTACGGGTTGCCGTGCTGTAAATGGTTTTAAAACATCTGTACCTGATGAAGAAATATTTTTAGTTATTATTGATTGTGGTGGGACACTGCGTTGTGGTATTTATCCACAAAAACGTATTCCGACAATAAATATTATGCCTGTTGGACCTAGTGGACCGCTTGCTAAATTTATTAAAGAAGACATTTATGTTTCAGCAGTAGGTTTGAATGAAATTAAATCTGTAGATGGTCTAGCAAGTAGTGAGGAAAAAATAGTTTATTCTTCAGAGGAAAAACGTGAATTTAAATATAGTGCTGATAAAAAAGTATCTCAAACATTGGCAGAAAATTCAAAATCATCTCTTGTTCAAAAAATAGGTATGAATGTTGGGAAATTTGTTCATACCTTGTATCAAGCAGGACGTGATGCAGTACAAGCTATGATTACAACTATTTTGCCATTTATGGCATTTGTGGCGATGTTAATAGGTATTATTCAGGGTTCTGGTTTTGGAGATTGGTTTGCCAAATTATTAACACCATTAGCAGGTAATATTTATGGATTAGTTGCCTTAGGTTTTGTTTGTTCAATTCCAATTTTATCTGCCTTACTTGGACCAGGTGCGGTTATTGCACAAATTATCGGTACATTAATTGGGGTTGAAATTGGAAAAGGAAATATACCTCCAAGTTTAGCATTACCTGCATTGTTTGCAATTAATACACAATGTGCGTGTGATTTTATCCCAGTAGGATTAGGTTTAGCCGAAGCAGAACCAGAAACAGTAGAAGTAGGAGTTGTTTCTGTACTATATTCTAGATTTATTATAGGAGTTCCTCGTGTTATTGTTGCTTGGTTAGCAAGCTTTGGTTTGTATTAAAAATTTAAAGTTATGGAGTGGAAAATGTGTTAGTATACGAAAATACAGTTAAAGAAAAGGGAGTTTTAGTTAAAGAACTTGGCGATAGTATGTTTATTACTTTTGGAGATAATGCACCAGAAACTTTGAAAGATTATTGTTATAGTATCGCTATAAAACCTACAAAAGCAAAAATTAAAGTAGGACAACGTTTGATAATAGACGGTTCAGATTATGAAATTATTGCGGTAGGAGATATTGCTGAACATAATTTGGTGCAACTAGGACATCTAACAGTTAATTTTAGTGATGATAGCAATGTTTTACCTGGAGCTATTGCCGTAGAAAATAAACAATGTCCAGTCTTAGAAATAGGAACAGTAATTCGAATAGAAGAGTAAGGGGGAATATTATGACAACATGGTTAAATTTAACAGGAAAAACAGCGATAGTTACAGGTGGTTATTCAGGTATAGGAGCAGCAGTTGTACAAGAATTTTTAAATCAGGGTTGTAATGTAGTAGTTAGTGATTTGCAAGAAAAACAATCAGATAATGATAAACTTATGTACCTAGCGTGTGATGTATCAAAACGTGAAGATGTAGAAAAAATGGTAACCAAAACATTAGAAAAATTTGGTAGTATTGATATCTTGGTAAACAATGCAGGAATTAATATACCGACATTACTAGTAGACAGTAAAAAAAGTTATAGTAAGTATGAATTAAATGATGCTGTTTATGATAAAGTAATGGATATTAATGTAAAAGGTGTTTATCTAGTAGCACAAACTGTTGGACGAATTTTTGTTGAAAAAGGTAGTGGTGTTATTATTAATATGTCGTCAGAATGTGGATTAGAAGGTTCAGAAGGGCAAAGTATCTATGCAGCTAGTAAGAATGCAGTTAATTCTTTTACACGCTCTTGGGCAAAAGAATTAGGAAAATACGGGGTGCGAGTTGTAGGCGTAGCACCTGGTATTTTAGAAGCAACAGGTTTACGAACATTAGCTTATGAGCAAGCACTAGCTTACACAAGAGGAATTACGGTTGAGAAAATTCGTGAAGGCTACACAAGTAGCAAGACAACACCGCTTGCTAGAGATGGAAAACTTAGTGAAGTAGCAGACCTTGTAGCATATTTGGCTAGTGAACGTGCAAGTTATGTTCATGGAGTAACCTATAATGTTGCAGGTGGAAAAACCCGTGGCTAGAAATTAAATAAAAATATTTTCTTTTATACCAAATAAATTTATAACTATTAAGGTAATATTTTTGCTATATAGTTGAATATTACTTTAAAAGTGAAATTTAAGACATAGTATAAAACACTTAGAATTAATAATAGTAGGAAGTAATAGAAAGGAGATAGTATGACAAATATACTAGTAGATAGTAGCGATATAGAAGAAATAAAAAAAATTGCAGACTATTATCCTATATCGGGCATTACCACAAATCCCTCTATTTTAGCAAAAGAGAATTCAGATTTGCAAAAGAAAATGTATGAGATTAAAAAATTTGTAAATTCACACTATGAAATACATGTTCAAACGACAGAAAAAATTGCCGAAAAAATTTTATCTGAAGCTATAAAATTACATAAGTTTTTTGGAGGTAAATTCTTTATTAAAATTCCTATTTCAAAAGAAGGTTTAAAAGCTGTTTCTTTGTGTAAAAAGGAAGGTATTGGAGTAACGGTAACTTCTATTTTTACATCTTCTCAAGTGTTTGCCGCAGCCAAAGCAGGTGCTGATTATGTTGCTCCCTATGTCAACAGAATGGCAAACATGGGTATGGAATCTATAAAAGTATTAGCTGATATGCAAAAAATTTTATCTTCTTATAATACAAAAATATTAGCTGCAAGTTTTAAAAATATTGAACAATTTACAGACTTATTAGTAATTGGAGTAGACACTGTTACAGTCTCTACAGATTTATTAGAACAAAGTATTTGGCACCCCTATACAGACAAATCTATTTCAGATTTTGAAGTAGATTGGAATAAAACATTCGGTAATTTAAGGGTTGGAGATTTTATATAATGGTTTGTACTATTACTTATATCTTAATGATAGTTCTAGGTAGTTTTGCAAGTCTTATGTTATTTTTAGAAAAATTAATTCCTTATGAAACTCGTATATTACTTGATAAAAAACAACTAAGTAAATATCGTAATAATCTTATCAAGATAAGTATAATATTTACACTTGTAAGTGTTTTGTTTTTAATAGAACATATATATCACATTCGTTCTTGGTTTTACTACATTCCACTTATACTTCTTACTTGGTATGCAGTTAAAAAATTAGTTAGTAATTTGAATATATTAAATAAGGCAAAAAATAAAGAAGTGAAATAATTAAAACTCTATTTTTAAGTTCTTATAAAAAATAAGTTTGTATAATATACAATTTTGCCAACCTTATTATAAACCTAGATTTAAATAAAAAGACCTTAATTATCAATTAAATATTGAAAAAATTAATAAATACTTTTTAAAAGACAAGCTTGAAAAAGCTTGTTTTTTGATTAAAAAACAAGCTAATACTTAATCTAAATCTTAGCTTGAGTATTTAGCAGGCTTTATTTTTATTAAACAAGATGTATATTTGTATAAATAATACTTCAATAGGTAGTAAAAATACCCCTCCCATAAATATAAGATTTTTATGGTTAAGTAAGTAAAAAACAAGGGCTATGGGTATGAAGTATATAAACCTAGAATTAACAATAATTTTATATAATTTATCTTCGCTATAATCTTTTGTTAACAATATTATGTTAGCTAAAATAAATAATAAAAAGGCTGAAAGAAAAACAATGCTATCATCGTCTATCATAAACAAAATAGCCATAATAATTAGCAAAGTAATAAAGGTAGTGGCATAAATTTTCATTTCTCCAGAAAAACAGATTGTATTTTTCACCATAAAGATATTACTTCTAAGAGAATATTTCTTATTCCAGCTAAGAGTTAAATCTAAAGCGTCATGTTCAGAGTAGCCCTTATTTATGTATTTGTTGTAGACTTTTAGAGAGTTTTTCATAACTCTGTTTTTTGCTAATTTTTTTGTTTTTTTACTGTTAAATTTATTTTCTGCTAAATTATTAAATTCATTTTCCACATATTGTCTTATTTTGTCCTCCATAAAAGTACCTCCCCTTATAAAATTTATTTAATTTGTTTTTCCCATTCTTCTTCCTTAAAGCCTAGTAAAAAGACCTCATTATCCACATCAAAAGCAAGGGGTCTTTTTATAAGCATACCGTCGCTTAAAAGTAGGTCAATTTGCTCGTCTAAAGAAAGATTTGGTAGTATTTCTTTTAGCTTGCCTTCTCTGTAAAGGATACCGCTAGAATTAAAAAGTTTTTTTATTGGTACACCAAAGTTTTTCAAAATATTTTTTATATCTTCTTTTGTTGGTGTTTGCTTTGTTACATCAATAAATTCAGCATCAATATCATTGTTTTTGATAAATTTTTTAGCCGCTCTACAAGTTGAGCATTTCGGATATTCGTAAATTTTCATATATTTCTCCTTTCATATTTTCTCATCTATATTATAGCATAGATATTTTAAAATAAAAAATAAGATTAAAAGTTATTTATAGTAAATGATAGCTATGTAATACATAAAGAAAAGCGAAAACCACTGCTAGGGCAAAAAAGTTTACTAGGGTCTGGGTATGTTCTTTAAAAGTTAGATTTAGTATTTTAAAAAGTAGAACACCGATTATTGCACCCAGAGTATTGTCTATTAGGTCGGTAATGTCGCTATAACCAACACCAAAAATGTACTGGGCTGCTTCGTAAAAAAAGCTAAGACTAAAGGCGTAGGAAATCACAGAAAGGCCACTAGAATTATCAGAAATAATTTTTCCGTAAATACCAAAGGGAATAAATACTAAAATATTTAAAAATACCTCTAGTTTATTCATATAGGCATAGGGAAGAAGATTGATATTTCTTGCAGAATGATTTTTAATAAAAGAAAAAACATCCAGGTCTAATTTGAAAATAATAATCCAAGTTAAAAATACTAGGTAGAGGCAGAATAAAATATTGGATATTAAATGTGTTTTTTTTGATGGCATACAAATTCTCGCTTAATTTTATCTCAAGACAATTATAACATAAGTAATAACAATATAAAATAATATTAGAAAGAAGTGATTAATTTTTAATATTTTATTTTAAAAGAGCTTTATAGGTTTAAAAATTTTAGTGAATAAATTTTTAAAATCTAATTTTATAAAGTTTAATTAAACGTGGTTTTTATCATTAAGTTTTTATAAAAATTTTTGTAAAATTTTTAGCAAGGCTAGTAATTTTTAAGTAATAAATTTTGTATAGTTTAATAATTTTAAAATTTTTATTTTTTACTTTGTTTTTATTTATTAGTTTATGCTACAATATTTTTGTTACTTTTGCCAAATTTACGTAATAGTAAAGGAGGTGTTACTATGTATTTCATAAATTATCTAATAAATTCTATTATGGTAAATGTTCTTGCTTATTACATTTGCAAATGGTTGGATAGAATTTTTAAAAAGTAACCAGCCTTGAAAAAAGAAAAGACAGGACGGGCATCCTGTCTTTTCTTCTATGAATTTCATATTTTTTCTTGCTTATGTTTTTATTCCATATTTTCCAGTGAATTTTGTCAAGTATATTTGACACTTACTTCTGTTAGAAAAAATCTTTAAATTAATTTTAAAAAAATATTAGTTTATGCTACAATATTTTTGTTGCTTTTGCCAAATTTACTTAACAGTAAAGGAGGTGCTACTATGAATTTCATATTTTTTCTTGCTTATATTCTTATTTTATATTTTTCAGTGAATTTTGTCAAGTATATTTGATAGTTACTTCTGTTAGAAAAATTTTTAAATTAATTTTTTAAAAAATATTAGTTTATTAGTAGAAAGTTTTAGGGAAATTAGCTAATAAAATTAAAAAACTTTTAGAGAAATTGTAGACTTAGCAATCTTTTCTTTAAAATAATTTGAGAATAGTTAGTTGGTAGACTTTACAAGCTGTGGTATAATTAGGGTAATTTTTAAAAGGAGTTGCGAGTATGACATTAGAACAAAGAATAGAAAATTATGCAAAAGTTGTTGCAAAAATAGGTATTAATACACAAGTAGATCAGGAGATAGTTATTCGCTCAAGTATCGAAGCAAGAGATTTTGCCCTAAAAGTATCTGAAGAATGCTATAAGTTAGGAGCAAAAAAAGTTAGTATCGACTGGAATGACCAAAAATTAAAAAGACAAAGCCTAACTTATGCCAGCAAGGAAAGTCTAGCAGAATTTCCAGAATGGTTGGTATCTAAAAATGAAGAAGCAGTTAAAAAGGGTGCTGGCTTTATATCTATAATCAGTGATGACCCAGACGGTTTGGCAGGAGTTGATAGCGAGAAATTAAAAACGGATATGCTAGCCCGAGCAAAAGCCCTGCGTAACTATATGAAAGCTATAATGAATAATGAATGCCCTTGGTGCGTAACGGCAGCATCTTCAGTAGCTTGGGCTAAAAAATTATTCCCAGACTTAGCAGACCAAGAAGCCTATTTGAAACTATGGGACTTGATACTGACTGCTTGCCGCCTTGATGGCGACGGTATAGCAAATTGGGAAGAACATATTTCTATACTTGATGAAAAAGGAAATTTTTTAAACTCTAGCCAATTTGAAAAAATCCACATAAGAAGCGAAAACGGAACAGACCTATATGTAGGACTACCAAACAATCACATTTGGCAAAGTGCAGGAAGTATCGCAGGTAAAACAGGAGAAAGATTTGTTGCCAACATTCCAACAGAAGAAGTATTTACTCTTCCCCATAAGGATATTACTAGCGGAATAGTTTATAATACTAAACCTCTTAATTATGGCGGAGTTTTAATAGATGATTTCTGGTTAAAATTTGAAAATGGAAAAGTTGTTGACTTTGCTGCTAAAAGGGGAGAAGAAGTTCTAAAAAATTTACTAGAAACAGATGAAGGTGCAAAAAGAATTGGAGAAATTGCCCTAGTACCCTTCCATTCACCAATTTCAAATACAAAGATTTTATTTTTAGAAACTCTGTACGATGAAAATGCATCTTGCCATATCGCCCTAGGTAAAGCATATCCTACTTGTTTAGAAAATGGAGAAAATATGTCAGAAGAAGAACTAGCTCAAGCTGGAGCTAACGACAGTTTAATTCACGTTGACTTTATGATAGGAGATAAGACTACCAACATAGTAGGAATAACAAAAGACGGCAAAGAAGTAGCAATATTCAAAGCAGGAAACTGGGCGTAAGGTTTTATAAGTTATAAGCTAGAAAATAATTTATTAATCTTACATAAAAAATTAAATTTATAAAATATTAAAAGCCAACCTGATTGGCTTTTTTATTTTTTAGATGGAAAGAAAAATTTTAAGAAATGAATTTGTAACTTAGAATTTTTTTATATTTATATAGAAGAAATTATTCTGGGTCTGTCTGTAAGACTTCTGCAAGTCTAAAGTAATTATTTTGCAACCACTGCCTAACAGTTTTAGGGCAAAAATGCTAATTATTTTTGAAGAAGCCTAATATATATATATATATATATAGCTTTGTAACAATTTTGTAACATTTTTGTAATGAAATGATTAATAAAAGTGTTGACATCTCAATAATATGGTGGTATTATTAGAACATAAAATATATTATTAAAGGAGATTCATGCTTATGAACAAAAAATTAATCGCATCAGCTTTAGTTGCTGGTTTAGTATTACCATCAGTTACAGCTTTTACACAACCACAAAACGCCCAAGCCAAACTTAGCGAATTAGCTAAATACAAATCTGACGAAGCTATTAAGGCGGCTGAAGGAAAAGTTAAAGACGCTAATGATGCTCTAATGATGCTACTTAAAAAAGAAGGCTATAAAGATTTAGAGAAAAAACATCAAGAATTGTTAGAAGATGCTAAAGTAAAGGTTAATAAATTTGAAGAAGAAGTTAAAAATTCTGAAACTAAGGTTAAGGAGGCTGAAGGAAAACTTGCATTAGCCCAACTTAATGTAGGAAAATACACTTCTACTACAAAACCTAGCTACACTGACGAAGATTTACAAACAGAGTTAATGAAAGTTGCAAAAGCTGAGAAAGAATTAGCTGATTTAAAAGAAAAATTAGATATGGATAAGGATGCATTAACTGTGGCTCAAGGTGCTTTTGCATTGGTTGAGAAACATAAAGCTAAAGAACTAGCTGAAATCAAAGCAGCCAAAAAGGCAGTAGAGGATGCTACAACAGAACTTAATCTTGCTTATCTTGAAAGATATAAAGCTGAGCTAGAAGCATCAAAAGCTGATGGTAATACAGAAGATCTTGAGAAAGCTAGAGATAAAGCTGGAAAAGCTTTAGGAATGTTGCTTGAAAGTGTAGGTAATTTTAAGGCTAAACTAGAAGAAGCTGAAAAAGAGTTAAGAAAGGCTGAATTCGACTACTCTGAAGCGGCTAGAAAACTTGCTGTAAGTGGTGCAAAAGTAGGAGATCCAGAATATGTAAATCTACTTGGGGATGCTCAATATTATAAGGCAGTAGCTCAATATAATAAAAAATATGTAGATGAGTTAAAAGAAGCCTTAGCCTATGTAGAATCTAAAGTTCCAGGATTAAGTGATAACTACTTAACTAAATTAAATGCTGAATACGGTCTTACTGACACATTCACTCCAGGATTTGCTAAAAAAGACGGAGCTTGGCACTACAACAAAGAAGATGGAACTATGGCTAAGGGCTGGGTATTCGACAAAGGATACAATTCTTGGTTCTACTTCGATAACGACGGAAAAATGGCTGAGAACACTTGGAGATATGTAGACGGGTCTTGGTTCTTCCTAAATCCAGGAGGCTACATGGCTCAAAATGAGTGGGTTAAACACACTGACGGAAACTGGTACTACCTAAAACAAGGTGGCTACATGGCAGTTAATGAATATACTCCAGATGGCTATTTAGTAGATGAAAATGGAGCATGGGTAAAATAATACCTACACAAAAAAACTTGCTAGACAAATGTCTAGCAAGTTTTTTATTGTGTCAAGCTTCTAATAATATAAATTGCCAGACCCAGCTAGAATATTATTTTACTTGCCTATGCTTTACTAGCTTTTATTAGCATTTTTATTTCTATCATTTTATTAATTAGCTAGCTAATAAAAATCTAAATTTTTTAATTAAAAATTTTTATCATACCAGCTAGCATAAAAACTTTCTACCAAAAAAGACCCGTCATAGGTCTTTTTATATTTCAACTATCTTGTCGCAAATAGATAGGGTGGATTTGTTGTGGGAAATTATAAGGATAATTTTATCCTTTTTTATTTTTTCCAATGTTTTTAGCAATTCAATTTCACTAAAGACATCTATATTGGCAGTTGCCTCATCTAAAATTAGTAATTTTGACTTGCTGTATAGGGAGCGGGTAGTTGATAGGCGTTGTTTTTGTCCAGAAGAGATATTACTACTACCTTCCCCAATTATTTCCTCTTCTTTTTTTGGCAGAGCTTGGACAAAATTTTTAAGATTGGTTGCCTCTAAACTGGCATATAAATTTTCATTATCAATTTTTTTATCAAAGAGGGCAATATTTTTTGCCAAAGTTGTATTAAACATATAAGTATCCTGCATAATGATAGAGGAATTTTTTCTGAAATAGGTATTGTCTATCTTAGAAATATCGACACCGTCTATTTTTATCTGACCATCCTCAAGGGGGAGGAACTTCATTATTAATTTTGCCAGGGTAGATTTTCCCCTACCACTGTCGCCAACAAGACCGACAATTTGCCCCTTTTTAGCAGAAAAACTTAGGTTATCTATTATTTTTTTCTTGCCGTAACTAAAGTTAAGTTTATCAACTTTTAATTCCTTGAAGTCAACTATATTACCAGAGTTTTCCTCTTCTTCAGCTAGGTTTATCAGTTCTAAAAATCTTTTTCCTGCTGCCATTGTTGGACTAAGGGTAGAAGCTAGATTCCCCATATAAAATATAGGGGTAAATGAGACTATAAACATAGCGACAAGGGCTATTATTGTATTTGTATCACTTAGATGTTTTTTTGCGGCAAATATAAAGGATATGACAGCCAAATTATAAATTAGCATATTTATAAAGTTAAGATTTATTTGAAAAAGATTTTTTCTATAAGAGCTACTAGTTAGGGCGTCAGTTTCTTTATTTAGTTTCTCTTTAACGGCATCTATTTTTTGGTATTGGATACTTTCAAATATAGAATAGGCTTCTTCCTTAGAGTTCTTATTTATATCTGCCAGCTGCTTGCGGTAATTATCGCCGTAGCTCTGAGCCGAATTTTTAAAAATCAGGGGCAGGGCAAGACCCATTATTAGATATATGATTAGGGGAAGCAAGGCTAATTTCAGACTAAAGAAAGCTAAGAATGTGGTTAGCACAAAGGTTTGGACTAAAAATATAAAAAATGGGCTTATGGTATGGGCATAAAAAACTTCTAATATTTCTATATCGTTAGTAATGACTGTCATGTAGTCGCCAGAATTATTTTTTAGAAACTTGTCTAGGGATATTTTTTTGAATTTTTCTAAAACCTTGATACGTAAAATGTGGAGTATCTTAAAGGCTACGTAGTGATTTAAAAGTTGTTCTGCATAGGCTGAAAACCCTTTGATAAAGGCTAGCAAAAAGGCTAAGACAGCCAGCAGGTAAACAGACCAGCCCCTGTTTAAAAAGATTAGGGCTAATAGAAATGTAAAGACAAGAAGACTGATGTGGGCAAGAGAACCGAAAATAGTTGCTTTTATTAGGGGTTTTTTAAGTTCTTTTGTTAAATTTAGTAATTGTTTTAAACTAGCTAGTGATGTCATTATTCTACCTCCCTTGCAAGAAATTTATTTTTTAGACTAGTTTGTTCTTTGGATAGGTTGGCATAAAGATTATTCTTATTAATAAGTTCTATATGGGCACCCTCTTCTAAAATTTTTCCGTCCTTTAGAACATATATCTTGTCGCAGTCTTTAGTAACTTCTAAGTCGTGAGAAATAATAAGTATGATTTTATCCTTGCTGATACTATCAAAGGCAGCTAGGACAGATTTTTTGCTATAATCATCAATGTTGGATACAGACTCATCAAGAATATAGATATAGGAATTTTTTAGTATGGCTTTGGCCGCCAAAAGTCTTTGCCTTTGCCCTCCTGAAAGGTTAGATGCACCCTCTGCTAATTTATAGTCTAAACCTCCATTTTCTAAGACTAGGTCTTTTAGATTTACTTTTTCTAAAACTTCAAACATTTCATCTTCGCTAATGTTTTCATTAACTGCTAGATGATTACGGATAGTGTCTGCATTAAGATAGCTATCACTTGTAATAAGCGTTATAATTTTTGCTAATTCTTTAAAGTCTACATCTGCCAAATTATAGTCGGCGTATTTTACAAAACCTTTTTGCACCCTTTTTAAGCCCAGTAAAAGTTTTATAAGTGTAGATTTTCCAGAACCACTTTCACCAACAAGGGCAATTTTTTCTGACTTTCTAAAAGTCATATTTATATTTTTTAAAATTTTTTTCTTGTTGTCATAAGCAAAGTCAACATTATTAATATTTATATCATAACCGGGAGCAAGTCTGATATTTTTATCTTTTTCATCTTCTTTGTAGTCCAGGAGTTTATAAATGTTTTCTAGTTCGACACTAGCCTTCATAGAAATATGGAATAGTCCGCCCATAGCTCGCAAGGGCTTAAAGCATTCAAAACTGGCAACAATAACAAAGATAATAAAAATAGGATTATCCAAAGTCAAGATGGCAATAATAGACATAATAAAAATAGAAAGATAGGTAATAGCGTCCATTACATTGATAGAATTTAGCTGGTGTTTTAAGAGTTGCATTGTAGACTGGCGATAATTTAAACTAAGTTTATCAACTTCACGGCTGACATTAGCTTCTTTGCCATATATTTTTGCTACCGTAAAACCCTGCAACCTATCAAAAAACACTTCCGACAAGCTAAGAAAATCTGTAAAAGTTTTTTTGTTAGCTTTTTTTGATTTTTTAATAATAATCATAATTGATAGGGGTATTAAGGGATAGAGAATTAGCATGGCTACAGCAAGCCAAATACTAATAAAACCGTATATGACCAAAGACGATATAACTATAAGAGCTGTTGCGAAGATCTGGGGTATAAACTTATTAAAATATAATTCGATACTGACTATGGAAGAAGAATTCATAACCAGCAAGCTACTTGTCGAAACGGCCTCTGTATAGTTTAGGGATAACTTTTCTATCTTGTTATAAATTTCTGTACGCAACAAGTTGCGAACTTTTTTAGCAATTTCATGGGAAATTTTATTGTCAAAAAACATTGCCAAGTAGTAGACGATAAGGGCAAAAAGGCTTCTTAGTATAAATAGGGTAAGATAAGAAGAATCTGCATTTTTATTTATTAGTTTGAATAATAAGTCTACAAAATTGTAGGTAAGGTATAAAGAAGAAAGGAAAGTTAGAACCTTACAAAAGGCAATGAGATATACTTCATTTTTTATATAGAATAGAGCAAGGGCTCTTTTGTCAATTTTCATAGCTCCTCCTTAAGTTTAATTGATAATAATTATCAAATACTATTATATAAGAATATAATAAAAATTTCATGTAAAAATAACAAATTTTTCTAATATTTGCTAAAAAATAAGATTTATTCACATAATGTTCATATTTCATAAAATTTTTCCCTATCCTAAATTAAATATTATATAAAAAATTTATAATAGTATATAATTAAATTGAAAAAAGGAGGGAAAAAATGGTAAAAGTTTTATTTGTCTGCCTTGGCAATATATGTCGTTCACCCATGGCAGAAGCGGTATTTAGAAAAATGGTTGAAGAGGAGGGACTTAGCAAGCAGATAGAAATAGATTCAGCAGCAACAAGTTCTTGGGAGCATGGCAATCCCGTTCATCAGGGAACAAAAGAAAGGCTGGCAAGAGAAAATATTTCTGTTGCTGGTATGTACTCTCGCAGCTTAGAGGATAGAGATTTGGCTAATGACTATATAGTGGCTATGGACGAAAGCAATATAAAAAATATTCAAAAATTTATCGGTAAAAGACCTAGTGGGCAAGTGAAAATGCTACTAGAATATGCAGGACTTAAAAGAGGAATAGCAGACCCTTGGCACACTAAGGACTTTGACAAAACTTATGAAGATGTCTTTTTAGGTTGCAAGGCTCTACTTGACAAGATAAAAAAAGAATTATAAATATTTTTTGCTCTTTTATATAACTAAGTTAATAATATTAAATTTAAAGTTACAAAATTAGGAGGTTACTTGTTATTTATAAACAAGCTTTTCTTGATGATGTAACTTTTTATTTACTTAGATTTAAAATTTAAGAAAAATTATATATTAGCTTTTTATTTTAATAATTTTAAGTTACTTGCTATTTAAATATGGAAAAAATTTATGAGATTTACTTTTAAAATATTATTTTAAATTTATATTTTGATAGAAATTATATAGGGTAAGCTTTTAGTTTTTAGGGTAGATTTTTAAATTTTTGATATGCTAATAAGAAAAATTATATATTAGTTTTTTATTTTAATAATTTTAAGTTACTTGCTATTTAAATATGGAAAAAATTTATGTGATTTATTTTTAAAAAATATTATTTTAAATTTATATTTTTTCCAGAAAATATATAATATAACTTTTTGTTTCTAGACTAGTTTTTAAATTTTATGTTAGGGACTATCGCCATAAAATTTTTATTTAGCTTTTATCTTGCTTGAAAAAATTATATATTAGTTTTTTATTTTAATAATTTTAAGCTACTTACTATTTGAACATGGAAAAAATTTATGAGATTTAATTTTGAAAAGTTTGCTATCTAGTTATAATTTTTTGTATAAATGATTATAATTTCAAAAGTGTTAATTATATGGTACTTATAACATATATTTATTATATTAAAAGTTATAACTATATTAATATATTTAAGTCTAGTTGTATTAGTAAAGTTTACTTTTTGCTTTTAAATTTGATAATATTTATTTTTTGTGGCATAATATAAAAATACATAAATTAAATTATAAAATTCAAAAATATAAGGAGCAAAGATTTTGAATAAAAAAAGTTCTTTTAAAAAACCATTTACAGCCATAGCTTCTTTTTTTGGTATTTATAGGGCTAATGAGGGTGCTATATTTGCTGGAGTTTGTAAAGGAATTGCCAATAGGTTTGGCTATAAAGTAGTAAATGTAAGGACCTGTTGGTTCTTTAGTGTAATATTTTCTTTTGCTTTAACTGCTTTCTTTTATTACTTTTTAGCCTACAATTTACCCTTGGAAGATGGCAAGATTGATAATTATAAAAAAAGTGATGATTTTATTGATGTAAATAGTAGAGAAATATAAAAAATAATAGTTGTAAAATTTTACAGCTATTTTTTATTTTTTTAGTATTAATAAAAATTTTTTAGATAATAATTTATTTAGGTTCGTAAAAAATTTTAAATAAAAAATAGTGCAGATTTTTTATCCACACTATTTTTATATTAGTATAGTTCTTTTTCTTTGTAATTTAATTTGTCTAAGACTATTCTGTGTATTTCTGGAGTTCTGATACCAGGTTTTATTTCTCCCATAATAGAGTATAAACTATTGTTTATTAGCACAAGGGCATTACCACAATTTGGATTGAAATCTATATCACCTGGACTTGACCAAGTTTCTGTTTTGTGATTATAGAATAATAATTTTTTATTCCAGTTATAGTAGTCAAGTTCTTGGGTGAAATAAAATTTTCTAAATTCTTGTTTTTCTTCTCCTCTTAAGTGGGTAAGTTTATAGTTTGCTTCATCCCATCTTTCTTTTGCAAATCCACCTATTACTACCAAGGTGTCGTCATCAATTTTGGTGTAGCCAGCAGCGATAACTGAAATTTTCTCTCCGTCGATTTCAACATCTCCTATAGTTGTCCAAATTTTCTTTTTGATGTTGTACTTGTAGCCTTCTGTATAGGCTGTTTGATTAGCACCACCGAATACTACTATTTCGTCTCCGAAGATAGCTGATACTGAATGTTCTCTACCAGAAGCTGGGAATGATGGTAGTTCAATATTTTCTTTTGTAAAGATATTAAAGGAGAAAAATCTATTTGTATATTCTCCGTCTATGCAACCCAAACCGTAGTAGATGATACCGCCTTGAATGTGGGCAATACCCCTTTCTATGTTAAAAGGTAGATTTACATATTCTTGGAGGTGAAGCTTGTTGTTGATAACATTTATTTTTAAAATTCTATTACCACCAACATAGAAAAGCATATTGTTATATTCAACGGTAGAGCCGTAGGCTACTGGTCTTTCAAATTCTGTTTTGTCAATAATATGAAATGAATTTTCTATGGGTCTTATAAGGTATAGGAATTTATGGATTACCCTATCTCCGCCATCCAATACTGACTTGTAAGGGAAGTTTTCTCCGCCACCCAAAATAATTTTATTGTCTATAATGCCACACAGCATATTGGCAACACCAATATTTTTTTCATAACCCTGTGGGGCAGGGAGTTCTCCCACCTTAAAACTTTTTATTATATTAACCATTTACATAAATCTCCTTAGACTTCTATCTTTGGTAGTCTGCTTCTTCATCGACAAAGATGTGTAGGTTGGCATGTTGTTTTAAAACTGTACATGGTATAGAGGTAGAAACTTCTAAGTTAGATAATAATTCTTTTATAGCTTGTTTTTTATTTTTTCCGAATGCAAGTAGTATAATCATTTTTGCTTTCATAATGTCATTTATACCCATAGTTACAGCTTGTTTTGGTACAAGGTCTATATTGTTGTCGAAAAATCTTGAATTTGCTAAAATTGTTTCTTCTTTTAAATCCACAAGATGGACACCGATATCAAAAGGAGTATTGGGTTCGTTAAAACCGATATGACCGTTACTTCCCACACCCAATACTTGTATATCTATAATGCTATTATCTAAGAGATTTTGGTAATTTGCAATAGCTTTTTCTAAATTTTCTGCACTTGCGTCAGGGACATGAGTATTTTCTTTTTTTATATCAATATGGTCGAATAAGTTAGCTTCCATAAACTTGTGGTAAGATTCTGGATGGTCATAAGAAATACCTACATATTCATCTAGGTTAAATGATTTTACATCTTTATAAGAAAAACCGCCCTTATTATAATCTTCTATCATTGCCTTGTATAAGTCTCTGGGTGTATCACCCGTAGCAAGTCCTAGAGTTACGTTTGAACTTAAGTTTTTTTTCATTAGTTCAAAGGCAGCCACAGAAGCCTCTTTTTTTGTTTTATATACATTATATTGCATATTATTTCTCCTTATTAATAAAATTTATTTTTATATGTAACTTTCCCTCTTGCAAAGGTAGTTATTACTTCATAATCATTTGAAATTATTGTAAGGTCTGCATCGTAACCTACTTTTATTTTACCCTTTCTATCTCCGATACCTAGAAGGTTGGCTGGATTTTTGGTGCAGGCATTAATTGCGTATGTGATAGGAACTAATGCTTCTTCTACAACGACTTTTAAACTTTTTATGATGCTTGCAGTTGAGCCTGCTAGTCTACCGTCCTCACGAGTGGCACTACCGTCTTTATGCACGATAACTTTTTCGCCACCAAAAATATATTCTCCAGCACCCAAACCTTTAGCACTCATAGAGTCGCTTATTAAGATGCTACGTTCTTTTCCTTTGGCATTGAAGAAGATACTTATTGCTTCTGGTGTAGAGTGGATACCATCGCATATTAATTCTCCGTAGCTGTCATCTGAAAAATAGGCGTAACCTACTTGTCCCGGGTCTCTGTGGTGGAAACCTGTCATACCGTTATAAACGTGAGTTTGTGAGTTGGCTCCATTTGCAAAGGCTAGGGCAGTTTGTTTGTAGTTTGCAGATGAATGCCCCATGCTGACTTTTATACCTTGAGCGGCAAGATACTTAGTTAGTTTGTAGTCAGGGTCTAGGTCGCAGGCTAGGGTAATTAAGCGAATGTTGTTCTTACTAGCTACTTGAAATTTTTTAAATTGGTCTACACTAGGTTTGGCTAAACAAGATAGGGGTTGAGCTCCACGTTTTTCAACATCTAGGTAGGGACCTTCAAAGTGGATACCCAATATTTCAGCTCCCTCATAATCTTCAGCCATGAGGTCGGCTACATTTTTCACAGCCTTAGTTAAAACTTCTTCTGTTTGTGTTATGGTTGTTGGACAAAATGCTGTAACGCCCTCTTCACCAATATTCTTTGCCCACTTGCTAAGCCCTTCTTTGTCGGCGTCATTTGTATCGAAACCGTAAGCTCCGTGTGTGTGTATATCTATGAAACCGGGCAAGATTCTATTTGCTCCAAAGTCATAATCTACACTTTTATTTTCGTCGTATTCAAAGATAGAAGTTATTTTTCCGTCTATAATTTCTATGATTAGTGGTAAAAATTGACCAGATAGCCAAACTTTTTTACTTTTTATTAGCATATTTTTCCCTCATTTCCTTATCTATAATTAAAGCCCGAGAATTTCTCAGGCTTCAATCATATTATTTTTAGTAGGCTTTAAATTATATTTAACCTGAATATATTATAGGTTATAGTCTTCTACCAGTTTTTTTAGTTCTGGTAATTTTTCTGTGTCAAATTCTTTCATAGGTTTTTTGCAGTGTCCTGCATTTACACCCTTGATTTTTAGAATTTCTTTTAGAGTTTGATAAAGTCCTAGTTCAAGAACTTTTTCGATAAGGTCATTTGCTTTGTGTTGTAATTGGTAAGCTTCTTCAAGCTTACCTTCTTTAGCAAGGTGGAATATTTTTTTACTTAAGGCTCCTTGTACGTTAAATGTAGAACCGATAGCACCATCTACACCACTTACTGCAGCTTGAACAAGCATTTCATCAAATCCTGACCAAACTAACTTATCAGGGAATCTCTTTCTGAAACGTTCTAATTGGTAGAAGTCAGCGGCAGTGTATTTAACACCGATAACTTTTTCATTATCCAATAATTCTGCAAATTGGTCTAAACTAATTTTAACACCAGTTAAGAATGGAATGTAGTACAGAATCATTGTGTTGTCTGTTGCATTAAGTATTGTTTGGTAGTAGTGTTTTATTTCTTCGAATGAAAGTTGGTAGTAGAATGGAGTTACAGCTGATAGTGAGTCGTAACCCAATTCAGTTGTGAATTTAGCTAGTTCAACAGCTTCATTCAAATCAAGAGAGCCAACTTGAGCTATTAGTTTAACTTTATTTCCAGCCTCTTCTTTTGTGATTTCAAAAATACGTTTTTTAGTAGCGGTATTTAGTAAAAAATTTTCCCCACTACTTCCGTTTACATATAAACCATCAACTTTATTTACGTTGATATTGTAATTTATTACTTCTCTTAGCCCATCTTCTAATAGATTTCCCTCCTTATCAAATGGGACTAATAATGCAGAATAAACACCTTTTAAGTCTTTCATGAACAATCTCCTTATTTTTTAGAATTTAACACATTAAATTATTTTCATTTATATTGTATACTTTTTTTAATCTTATGTCAAGAAAAAATACGCTATCATTCTTTATTTTATAGAAAATAATACTAGCATAAATTTTTATTTTTGTGTATAATGATATTAAAATAACATATTAAATTTTAAGGAGGAAATTATGTATTTAGCTGTTGATGTTGGAGGAACAACTATTAAATTCGCAGTAGTAGATAAAGAAAAAAATATAATTTATAGACAAGTTGCAGATACTCCTGACAATGTGGAGAAAAAAATTACAGATCTTATAGTAGAAATTTCTAAGGAAATTAGAGGAAAATATTCTTTTGAAAAAGTTGGTATCTCATCAGCGGGTGTAATAGATACACTAAGGAAAAAAGTTATTTCTGCTACTCCTACTATAAAAAATTATATTGGAACTGATTTTGAAAAGGAAATCGGAGAAAAATTAGCCCTAGAAATTTTTGTAGATAATGATGTTAATTGTGCCTTGCGAGGAGAATTAATTAATGGTGTAGCCTGTGGTTTAGAAGAAGTATTTTGCGTAGCCCTGGGAACAGGTATAGGTGGAGCCTACTATGCTAAAGAAATTTTGACTGGTTCTAATTTTGGAGCCGGCGAAGTAGGGAGAAGTCTTTATGACCCTAAAACTAAAACTACTTATGAACAGCGAGCTTCTACCATAGCCCTGGCTAATAAAATAAAGGCAGAATATGACGACAATTTAAGTGTTAAAGATTTTTTTGTTGAATGTAGAAATGAAAATAAAGACTGTCTTAGAATACTTGATGAGTGGCTAGAAGAGTTGGCACTAGGCTTGGTTAATATTTTATTTATACTAGATCCAAAATATGTGGTTATAGGTGGTGCAATATCTAAGCAGGGAGAATATATTATCAATCTTATAGAAAGAAAAGTAAGAGAGCTTAATTCTATAAAAACAAATAAAACTAAATTTTTAGTAGCACAGCTAGATAATGATGCAGCTCTTTATGGAGCTATAAGTCCATTTTTTAATTAGGAGTTTTTATGTTTTTAGAAGATTACAAGGGAGCTTATCCCAGACCAGATGATTTTGATACTTATTGGGACAAGCAACTAAAATTTATTGAAAGTATACCATTAAAATATAATTTAGAGAGGGCAGAAGAATATAATTTTTCTGATATAGAGTATTTTCATCTAACTTTTGAAAGTTTTGACGGTGCTAGCATATATTCCAAGTTAATAAAACCAAAAACTTCTAAAAAGTTACCAGCCCTATTTTATTTCCACGGTTATCCAGGTTGTAGCAGAAATTGGTTTAAAAAAAGTGCTTTTTGTTCTTTAGGCTATGCATCTTTTGCTATGGATTTCCGCGGTCAAGGTGGGAGGAGTGAAGATATTGGAGGAATTAAGGGCACAACAGTAGCAGGTCATATAGTAGCAGGCTTAGATGATAGCTTAGATAATATGCTTTATCGTAAAAATATTTTAGATGTGTGTTTACTTATTAGGATAGCAAAAGACTTAGATTTTATTGATGAAAATAATATAAATTGTGCTGGTGGTTCTCAAGGTGGAGCTTTTTCTGTGATTTGTGCAGGCTTAAATCCTGATATAAAAAAATGTATTATTCAATATCCTTTCTTGTCAGATATGAAAAAAGTATATGACATGGATTTAGACTTGCTAGCCTACGAAGGTTTACGCTATTATGCCCGTTGGTTCAACAACACTGGCGAGCATGACGAAAAATTTTTCAAAAGACTAGCCTACATAGATACGAAAAATTTTGCTCCTAGGATAAAAGCAGATGTTCTTTTTGCAGGAAGCAAAATAGATTTAGTTTGTCCTATACCTACCCAATATGCAGTTTATAATAATATCAAGAGTAAGAAAAAAATGATTTTATATAAAAAATTTGCCCATGAGAGAATGCCAGATTTTAATGACAAAATGCTAGAATTTTTATTGGCAAACAATAAAGGGGTGTAAAATGGAATTACAATACAAAAGAGAATTTACTTATAATAAAACAAATATTTTAGAGGGGCATCCTAGTGCTGACTGTTACGGACTTAGTTTTTTAGCAGGAGATAATTCTAATATCTATGCAGACTTATTCCTTCCTAAAGGGGAAGTAAAGGCGGTAGTTTTAGAAGTTGCTGACTACAAGATAGCACCTAAAGATTACCTAAACTTGAGTAGATACGCCTTACATGGTTACGCCGTATGCTCTTTACACGTTAGGGGTCAAATCGGGAAAAGTAGCAATGAGCAAAGCTGGTCTATCTATGCACCTTTTTTAGAAAATGATTATTTCTTAAATCTTTATCAAGATACTTTAGACTTAGTAAGTATTTTAGAAAAAGAATTTTCTTCAAAAAAAATATACGGCTTTGGAGTAGGTCAGGGTGCTGCATGTCTAGCTGTTGCAAGTGCAGTTAGTAAAAAAATAGATAAATTGTTTATCGCTAATATCGATAACTGTGATTTTGAAACTATTGTAGTTGAAGATAAGGATACAGGTTATTACGAACCGCTAAGAAATTATCTACGCTACAACATTGAAAAAGAAGATGAAATGTTTAAGTCTTTAGAAAAAATAGATGTTTTAAGCTATGCAAAAGATATAGAAGCGGAAGTTTATTACGGGCAGTCTGGTTTAAATCCAGTAACGCCACTAGCTTGTCAAAATAAATTTTTTGATATGCTGGCAAGTAAAAAAGAAATTAAAAAATATCGCAAGTTTGAAAAAGAAGTTTTACAAGAACACTTTTTTGATGAGTATGTGCTTAGAAATTTAGCCCAAGATTAAAAATATAGATAGCAAAAAAGCAGAGTAAATTTTACTCTGCTTTTTTTATTCTTCTTCACCCTCTTCAAATTGTGAGTTATAAAGTTCGGCATAGAAACCATTTTGTTCAATCAGTTCATCGTGGTTACCCTGTTCGATAATATTACCCTCACGCATAACCAGTATTAAGTCTGCATTTTTAATGGTTGAAAGTCTGTGGGCTATAACGAAAGATGTACGTCCTTTCATCAATGTATCCATGGCATTTTGAATTATTTGTTCTGTACGAGTATCCACAGATGATGTAGCTTCATCAAGTATTAGAAGTGGTGAATTTTTTAGTAGGGCTCTAGCAATAGTTATTAGCTGTCTTTGTCCTACTGAAAGGCTATTAGTATCGTTTAGGATAGTATCATAACCATTGGGTAAAGTTTTGATGTAGTGATGAACGCCGACTGCTTTTGTAGCTTTTTTAACATCTTCATCAGAAATATTTTTTTGGTTATAAACTAGGTTATCACGGACACTTCCTTCAAATAACCAAGTATCTTGAAGAACCATAGAAAAAGCGTCGTGGATTTCAGCCCTGCTCATATTTTTAATATCGACACCATCTATTTCTATTGACCCCTTATTAATTTCATAGAATTTCATTAATAGGTTTACTATGGTAGTTTTACCAGCTCCAGTTGGACCTACTATGGCGATTTTTTGCCCGGCATTTGCTTTTGCTGTGAAATTATGAATTATTGTTTTTTCCTCGCTATAACCGAATGAAACATTTTTAAATTCTACATTTCCTTTGATATGGTCTAATTGACGTTTTTTGTCGCTGTCATCTTGCATATCTTTTTCTTCTAAAAATTCAAAAATACGACCCATGGCTGCACTGGCAGATTGCATTTGTGTTCCAGCTTGGGCAAGTTGTGATAGGGGTTGTGAAAAAATACGCACATAGGTCATAAAGGCTACGATATGGCCTATTGTAATCTTGCCGTCAATAACCAAGATTGCACCCACGACACAGACCATAACATAACCGAAGTTGCCTATAAATATCATCATGGGCATCATGATACCAGATATAAATTGAGATTTCCACATAGTTTTATGGAGTTTGCTATTTAGTTTATTAAATTCACTGCTACTTTGATTTATAGCGTTGTAGCTAGTTACAACATTATGACCAGAATAAATTTCCTCTATATAACCATTTACTAGGGCAAGGTTAGTTTGCTGTTTTTTAAAGATTTTTTGCGATGAAATCATAATTATTACAGACAAGGCAAAACCGATAAAAACAGAACCGATTGCAGTCATAGCCATAGTAAAATTAGTTTTAATCATCATAAATACTGCACCCAAAATTAGTATTGTTGATGAAATAATTGGTGATAAACTTTGATTTAAAGACTGGCTAGCCGTATCAACATCATTGGTAACACGAGATAGGGTATCTCCTTGTGAATGAGAATCAAAGTATTTTAGGGGTAGACTATTTATTTTTTTCGAGATAAGTTTACGCAGTCTATTACTAAATTTCTGAACAATGGTTGCAATTATAAAACTTTGAGCGTAGCCTGCAAGTGCCGATATTGAATAGAGAATTGTTAAAAATATGGCTATATTTACAACTTTGTCTATATCAATATTAGAAAAAGTTCCGTCGCTGTTAATTTTTATTCCCTCTACTATAAGATTGGTAATTTCTTTTAATTTTTCGGGACCAATTGCTGTCGTAACGGCAGAAACAATAGCTAAAATACTAGCGACAATAAATCCTAATTGGAAGCCTTGTGTATGGTTTTTTAATTTTCCAAAGAAAGAAGTATTATTTTTTTTCATGTTCTAATTCCTCCTTAGATAATTGAGAGTAGGCAATTTCTTGGTAGACCTTGTTAGTTTTTAATAGTTCCTCATGAGTGCCACGACCAACAACCCTACCTTCTTCTAAAACGATAATTAAATCTGCATCAATAATAGTAGAAATTCTTTGTGCTACTATTAATTTTGTCGTATCTTTTGTTTTTTCTTTGAGTTGTTCACGCAGAATTTTATCTGTTTTATAGTCAAGTGCTGAGAATGAATCGTCAAAAATTAAAATTTCCGGTTTTCTTGCCAAGGCACGAGCTATAGCTAAACGTTGACGTTGACCGCCTGAAAAATTAGTTCCACCCTGAGCAACGTGGGCATTCAAACCATCTTCTTTAGCTTCAACAAAGTTTTTACTCTGGGCTAATTCAAGGGCTGTCCAAATAGCCTCATCACTTAGATTTTCTTGCTTACTAGTTCCCATTTGTATATTGGATTTTACACTACCACTAAATAGGACTGCTTTTTGTGGTATGTATCCTATTATGTTGTGTAAATCTTCTTTTGAATAATTTTTAATATCACTGCCATTAATTTTTATTTGACCACTCGTTGCGTCATAAAATCTTGGAACAAGATTAATCAAGGTTGATTTACCCGAACCAGTAGAACCTATAAAGGCAACAGTTTGACCTTTTTCGGCTTTAAAAGATACATTTTCAAGGACAGCTTCTGAATTTTCAGAATATCTGAAGCTAACATTACTAAATTCTACAGTGGCTTTTTCTTGAGAATGTTTTTGTGTATTTTTGTTAAATTTAATAGAACTTGTAGTTTCCAAAACTTCATTAATTCTTTTGGCAGAAACTATGGCTCTTGGTAAAATCATAAAGACTACCAGCATAAGCATAAAACCTATTACTACCAACATTGCATAAGATGAGAATACTATCATATCAGAAAATATTGCTAGTTTTTCACGCAGGGCAGGTTCTATCTTGCTAGGGTCTTGGGGTATCTTAATATCATTTATTAAGAAAGCACCAATCCAATATATAGCTAAAGTCAAACCACTAGATATTGATAACATTACGGGGTTCATAACAGATAAAATTCTAGTAACAAATAAGTTTAGTCTTGTAACATCATCATTAGTTTTTTGGAATTTTTCTTCTTGATAACCTTCGGCATTATAGGCACGAACAACACGGATACCAGTTAATGATTCTCTAGTGATTAAGTTTAAGTTGTCTGTCATCTTTTGAATAATTCTTTGCTTAGGAAAGACTAAAGTTAGTAATATGGCAATAACAAAAACTAGAAAAGCAACTGCAACGGCTGTTGCCCACATCCATTCAACAACACCCTTGCCAGCTATTTTAGTCATAGCCCAAATAGCCATGATAGGACCTTTTGTTACAACCTGTAAGCCTATTGTTATTAAAATTTGAATTTGAGTAATATCATTTGTAGACCTTGTTAATAAACTAGGAATACCGAATTTTTTAATTTCTGTTTCTGAATAGTCTAGTATATTATGAAATATCTCTGAACGTATTCTGCTTGTAAATGAAGCGGCAACTCTTGCTGAGAAAAAACCTACTACAACAGAAGCTATAAAACTTAATAAAGAATAGTAGAGCATTTTCATTCCTGGACTGTGAATACTAAATGAAAAAATATCATTTGCACTTGTGCCAGGAGTACCCAGTAGGGTTGTTATCTCTGACATAAATGCTGGTATTTCCAATTCTAGCCAAACATTAGCACAAACAAAAGCTACCGATATTAGAACAAATAGTAGTTCTGTTTTTGTCAATTTTTTTAATAATTTAAACATCGCTGTTCTCCTCTTTTGAAATATTTTCAGCTAATTGTTTTAAAACTTTTTTTGTAATTAGCCAATCATCTTTTGAAATATCTTTACCCAATACGCTATGAACATCGGCTGTAAATAGAAGTAGGTTAGGTATTTTATTTTCTGCATAGCTTGTTAAGACAACTTGCTTATAACGTCTATCTTTTTTTGATGGAATAATTTCTATAAAATTATTTTTTTCCATACGTTTAAGTAAGTTGCTAGTTACTGACTTTGTCATATCGAATTTTTTTTCTATATCCTTAACAAAAATTTTTTTGTCCTTATTTTTGTATAGATAATAGAGTACTTTTCCTTGAGGTCCTGCCAAATTTTCTACGTCATATAACTTGGCTTTTTTTGTACAGTACTTTTCAAGGTCGTTTAATAATTTTTTTATGTTAGATAAATTATTTTCCACAACACCCTCCAAAATAGTTAGCGTGGAAACTATTTTACTACTAATAATTTTTCTTGTCAATATAAAAGTTTTCATGAGAACTAATTTTTTAATAAATTAAAATTTAAAAAAGTATTGATTAGTTTTTCTAATCAATACTTTTGTTTTTTATAATTTGGTATTTTTATATCTCTAACATCTATTTTTCCTGTAACTACATCAGAAATTAAACTTTGTTTTAGTTCTTGTAGATTTTGGATTTGACTTTCTAAATAAGCTAATAAGTTATCAAATTTATTTTCTATATTTTTAATTTTTATAACTACTTTTTCTTGAGTATGAATATCTGGATAAAAAAATTCAAAATTATAAAAATCTCTTTGATATAGGTGAATTATTGTAGCAACACCTAAATTTAAATTATTAAACCATTCTTTGAATATATCACTTTTTAATACATAATAAAGATATTCTTTAGTAACAATAGTGTCTTTAAAAAATTCTATTTTCATAATTCCTGAATTAAGTGTAGCTTTTTCTTTTAAATTTTTAACAAGTGCCAATTTCCCCACTGTTCCATCTTTTGTTATCAATAAATCATCATTTTTTATCTGAATATTTTTATTTTGTTCCCACCTGAAATAAGGAACTCGGACACAAGTTTCATAATTTATTTCTCCATTTTTAAAATCAGTTCCAGTAATAAGTAATATTCCCTTATCACTGTATTCACCCGAATTTAAGCCTTGCCAACCAATTCTTCCAAATAAATTGCAAAAATATTTTATTTTAATCTTATTTCCATTTTCTACTTTTATTAATTTATTTATTAGTCTATTTTTTAATTTTTCAATTTCTTTTATCTTCCTCTTCTCTAACTCTATCAACCTATCTATTTCATTTATTTTCCAATCAAGAAAGTTGGCTATTTGGGTTTGTTCAGATAGTGGGGGGATAGGTAAAATTATATTTTTCATTAATTGAAAATTTGTACTCCATAAATCTGCCACAATGCCCTTTCCATTTCTGTAAAATTCTTCTTGAAACGGAATAGATTTTAATAAATAATGTATAAACTTGGGGTATGCATTCTTTATAATTAATACAATATTAATTAATGATACAGAACCATCATAACAACTTAATCCTGAAGACCCTTTTCTGTCTGAACGACCATTTATAACAAAATCATTCTTAAGCACCTTTTTTCTATTATCTCCATCGTTTGTTTTAGCAACATTTTCAAGTTGTTTATATATACCATTTTTTGTTACCGATAACGCTGGGAAATCTTTATCTGATACTTTTTCTTTTCTTTCATAAAAAATTTCTCTAATTTGTTTTAATTCCCACCCCTCTGGCACTTCCTTTAACCAGGGCAGTTTTATTTCTTTGTATTTCTCATACTTTTTCATCTATTCTCCTGTTTTATTTTGCTTACTTATTTTTGTTTTTATTTTTTTATATAATATTTTGCTAGGTTTTATTATAGCATACTATATTTTCTCTTACCATATGAAAAAAATTCAAAAGTGTAAAAATATTCACTATAAATTATTTTTGTTGTTCTTTGCATCCTTACTAATTATTATATAGCTAATAAAAAAAACACTCCAGAAATTAGATTTTTTTCTAACTTCTGGAGTGAAATTTAGATATTAAATTATAGAATTTTTTATTTTTTCTTTAATTTTTCTATAAGCTAGTACAATTAAATTCATAATTATACTAGAAAATACTATTGGCATATATACCGATAAAAATGATATACCTACTTCTTGACCTTTAATCATACCCAAATATATTCCAGCAGCTAGGAGTATAATAGCTACTGCATTTACAATTAGAGGAGATAACCACAATTTTTTAAATGCAACATTAAGCATGTGTGTTACAAACCATGAACCGAGTATATACCATTTGCTGTATGTGTACCAATAAGCCATAAGATAAAGTATAGTCATTATAGCTCTGCCACAAATCTTTTAGCTATTTCTAAAGGACGAGTTATTGCTCCACCAACCACAACGCAGTGAGCACCTGCATCTAGGGCAGCTCTTAACTCTTTTGGTTCATGTATTTTTCCTTCAGCTATAATCGGTATATTAACATTTGCTTTAATACTAGCTAGAAAATCTGGGTCGAATTTTTTAGAATCAGCTGTGTAAGGAGTGTAGCCATTCATAGTTGTACCTACACAATCAACACCAGCTTTTTCTGCATTAATAGCTTCTTCCAAATTAGAAATATCAGCCATAAGAACTACGTCTGGATATTTTGTCTTGATTTCTTTTATAAATTCATTAACAGTTTTTCCATCGCCACGTTGTCTAAGAGTACAATCTAGGGCTATTATATCAGAACCTGCTTCAACAAGAGCGTCTACTTCTTCCATAGTAGCAGTAATGTACGAGTCGTAGCCTGGATATGATTTTTTTATAATCCCTATAACAGGTAGCTTAACATAGTCTTTAATTTGAACAATATCTACTATTCCTTGGGCACGTATAGCTATGGCACCAGCTTCTTTTGCTGCTTGAGCCATAAGCATCATAACGCCACCTTCTTTTCTGTATAGGGGTTCTCCTTCTAATGCTTGGCAAGAAACTATTAATCCACCTTTTAAGTAGTCGAATAATTGTTCTTTTTTCATATTTTATCCTTTCACCGCTCCTAATGTAACACCTTGAGTAAAGTAATTTTGGAAACAAATAAATACTATAATCATAGGTAAAGAAGCTAGGGTAGCTCCTGCCATTAGTAGTCCGTAGTCATTTGAAAATTCTTGACCTTGTGCTAAGGCTGCAAGCCCAAGAGGTAGGGTAGACATTTCTGGTGTGTTAGAGAAGATTAATTGTGAGAAGTAATCGTTCCAACTAGAAATGAATGTAAATATTGCTAAGGCTCCAATACCAGGTTTGATAATTGGTAGGGCTATATTAGTAAATGTTCTTAATTCACCACAACCATCTATTCTTGCTGATTCAAGTAATTCTTTCGGTATTGATTGAGAGAATTGACGCATTAGGAATACCCCAAACGGCCAACCAACAGCTGGTAAAATTAGAGCATAGTATGTGTTCATCAGACCAAATTCAGTAATTAAGTTTAATAAAGGAATTAATATTACTTGTTTTGGTAGTGCCATAGCGGCAACAAAAATCATGAATATAATCTTAACTCCAGGAAATTCTTTTTTAGCTAAAGCGTATCCTGCTAGTGCAGAAGTAGCACATACTAGAAAAGTAGTTGCTATTGATACAAAAACTGAGTTAAAGAACCAACGTAGAGTTAGTGGTGTGAAAAGTTTTGTATAGTTATCAAGTATAGGCTGGCTAGGCCACCATTCTGGCGGAATAGATATTGCAACATCTTGAAGTTTAAATGAACCTGATGCTATCCAGTAGAATGGGAATATAAAGAATACTGTCAAGCCTAGTAATATAATCATTGATACTATTTTAAAAATACTTATTTTCTCTTTCATTATTTTCCCTCCTAATCGTTATCTGTTGATAGGAATTTGAATTGTAAGATAGATATAATTCCTATGACAATAGCTAAAATAATACCCATTGCAGAAGCAATACCATGGTCACCATTTTTGATTGCTGCTTCATAAACTAGGTACATGATTGTACTTGTTCCGTAGTTTGGACCACCAGCTGTTAAAAGTTGGATGAGTGCGAAACATTGGAAAGAGTTTATCGTAGTAACAACCACTATATAAAGTGTTGTTGGCATAATAAGTGGCCAAGTTATTTTTCTAAAAACTTGCCATTTAGTAGCCCCATCAATTTCAGCTGCTTCTAATAATTCTTTCGGCACGTTACCCAATGCTGCAACATAAAGTATGATTGGTTGGCCCAAAGAAGTAGTTATCAATATAGTGATAATTGCATATAGGGCTGTATTTGGATTCCCTAGCCAGTCAACATTTTTACTTATAATACCTGCTGAGTTAAATAGGTAGTTTAAAATACCATATTGTGGGTGATAAATCCATGCCCAAACTACCGTAACAGAAACTACAGAAGAGATAGCTGGTATATAGAATACACCACGGAAGAATGACCTTACAGTTGCGTGTTTATTATATATTGTTACCGCAACAAAAATCGAAACTAATACTACGATAGGAACTGCCACTGCAGTTATTATGACAGTATTAACTAAAGATTTCATAAAAGGTTCGTGAATAGTAGCCCCATTACTACTAAAAAGTAAGTCTGCATATTGTTTAAATCCTACGAAAACAGGATTTCGTTTAGAGAAACTGAATAGTGATAACTCAAGCCCACGAATCATAGGAACTAAAACGAATGTAATAAAGAAAATACAAACAGGTAGGATGAACAAGTATGCACTATAATCTATGCGTTTTTTATTTACTGTTGCTTTTTTCATGTTGTCTCCTTTAAATTTTTAAAATTAGTTTTAATTACTTTTCTAAAAGAATAGACAATTCTGTATCTACATCGAAGAAATGAGCTCTATTCATGTCAAGAGCAAATTTTATTTCATCTCCCATTTTAATATTTTGTCTAGAATGGACTATTGCTTTTATATCTTCCCCGTTAATTTCAGTATGAACAATATATTCAGAACCCAACAATTCAGCAACTATTACTTTTGAAGTTATTGTTGCATGGCTGTAAGTTTCTAAAACTAGGGGGTCATTAGAAATATTTTCTGGTCTAATACCTAAAACAACTTCCTTTCCTTCATAACCTTTTTCTATTAACTTATTACGCATAGCTTCAGGTATTTCAATAGCAGTATTCCCCTTAGTTATAAAGTTACCTTCTGATATTTTACCGTGTAGGAAGTTCATTGTTGGGGCTCCGATAAATCCAGCAACGAAAAGATTTTCTGGTTCGTCATAGATTTCTTTTGGTTTACCTATTTGTTGAATGATCCCTTTTTTCATAACAACAATTCTGTCTGCCATTGTCATAGCTTCTGTTTGGTCGTGAGTTACATAAATAGTAGTAGCTCCAAGCGAGTTGTGAATTTTAATTATTTCAGCACGCATGTTTGAACGTAGTTTAGCATCCAGATTTGATAGTGGTTCGTCCATTAAGAATACTTTTGGAGAACGAACGATAGCACGTCCTAGAGCAACCCTTTGACGTTGACCACCTGATAGAGCCTTAGGTTTTCTGTCAAGTAACTCTTCAAGCCCTAAAATTTTAGCGGCTTCTTCAACCTTAGCTTTTATTTCATCTTTAGGAACTTTTCTAAGTTTCAAAGCGAAAGCCATATTTTCAAAAACTGTCATGTGAGGATAAAGAGCGTAAGATTGGAATACCATGGCTATATCACGGTCTTTTGGTTCCACATTATTTACCAATTTGTCCCCTATGTAGAATTCTCCTTCAGAAATATCTTCTAAACCTGCAATCATACGTAGAGTAGTAGATTTACCACATCCAGAAGGGCCTACAAAAACTATAAATTCTTTGTCTGCTACTTCCAGATTAAAATCTGTAACAGCAACAAAGCCGTTGTCATATTTCTTATAAATATTTTTTAAAGAAAGATTTACCATAAAAACCTCCGATAATTATAAAATAGATTATTTAATGTGTTAAATTTATAATACCATGTTATAGGCATTTTGTAAAGCGTTTTATTTGTGATTTTTAAAATTTTAAAAAGCCGTATTAAGGTTATGGTAGAGATTTATAAAAAGATATTATTTTTTGCATATAAAATATTAAGAAGTAATTTAATATGTTAAATTACTCCTTATTTTTTTATGTATTTTTTAGTTATTTATAAAATTTTTTATATTGCTTATAAGATAAAAATTTAATTAATATTAAATTCATTATAATTATGACTGATAAAAAATATTTTTATTTTAAAAATTTTAACGCTAATTATTTTATTTTTTATTTTTAAAATATTTGTAGATATTTAATTGTAATATAAAAATTCGCAGAAACTAAATTTAAAATAAATTAGTTTATAAAAAAACAGAAACTCAAATTTGAGTTTCTGTTTAATTTAAACTATTTTGCTTCTTCAATAGTTTTGTTAGCGTCATTAACGAACTTGTCTAATCCTGCTTTAGGAGTAGAAGTTCCGTTAAGTACACCTTGAACCATATTGAACCATAGCGGACGCATTTTAGCAAATCCAGGTATAGTGTTGTAGTATGGACCAAATTGTGGTGTTAGGCTTTCAGCAAATTTAAGTTCTTCTGAATCGTAAAGACCAGTTTCACCAACTTTGGCTGAGAAGTTACCAGAAGCTAATAGAGTACGTTTACCCCAATCCTTATCATTAACCATGAAGTCTACGAATTTTTTAGCTGCTTCTGCTCTGTTTGCATCTCCATTATCGAAGATAGCAGGACCAGCAACTAGGTATTCATAAGTAGCTTTTCCGCTGTTGTTAGGGAATGGTAAGAATTTAAAGTTAAATCCAGATGCATGCGATGATGATATCCCTGGTGAGAATAGGATAGTAGAAGCTGCTTGTCCAGATTTGAACGCTTCTAATGCGTCTTTAGCTTCAAGGGCAACACCTTGTCCTAAAAGACCTTCATCATAAGCTTTTTTAACCCACTCAAGCCCTTTAACACCTTTTTCATCGTTGATAGTGTATTTAGTTACATCTTTATCTGTAATCCAAGAACCGTAAAGGTTAGATACGAATGCACGTGGGCCTTGGTCGCCTGCTGCTGATTTAGTGTAGAATAAAGCAGGAGTTATACTTGGGTCTTTTTCCTTAACAGCTTTTAAGAATTTTTCGTATTCTTCAACTGTCCAGTTACGTCCTTCTTTTTTAAGCGGTAATAAATCAGTAACACCTAATTTATCTGTAAGGTCAAGGTTAACACCCATTAAGAATGGAGCAACACCTTGTGGATATAGGTACACTTTGTCTTTATAGCTAGATGCATTTACTGCAGCTGGAGCTAATTTAGACTTGTCAATATTATCGAATGGCACTAATAAATCTTTTGCTGCCCAAGCAATTACACGCCCAGGAGCGTCATATATGACATCTGGAGCTGTTTTTGATTGGATAGCTGTTTCGATTTTAGCTGGTCCATCAGTAAACTCAATTTTTTGATAGTTTACTTTAATATTTGGATATTTAGCTTCAAAAGCTTTGATTAATGCTGCGTCATATTCCTCTGTTGTTTTAAATTCACTGTCTTTTGTGAATTGAGGGAAGTTCCAGTATGTAATCTCAACTTTTGCATTAGGGTCAGCGGCTTTTTTATCATCTTTTTTTCCACCTACACACCCTGTAAGTAATACAGCTGAAGCAGCAGCTGCAGAAATAATTTTTAAAAATTTTTTACTCATAAACTGAGCCCCCTTTAGATATATTAAGATAAAAATTATTGCACTTAACGTGTTAAATTTATAATAGCACATTATTCAAAAAATGTAAAGCGTTTTTAATAATATTTTTTAATTGAATTACTAATTTTTAATTATTTATATTTTTTTATGAAAGCGTAGAAAAAAGTATTAGAAATTTCCTTTACAAATATATTCTAAAATGATAATATTATATTGATTATTTATAGGTGTTTACTATACATTCGGTGGTGATATAATGAAAAAATATGAAAAAATTATTAATAATATAATTTTAAAAATAGAAAGTGGCATCTTCAAAGAGGGTGAACAAATATATACAGAAAAAGAAATAAAAGATATTTATAATGTTAGTAGTACAACTGCGGTTAGGGTTTTAAATGACTTAGTAAGCAGCGGTTATATTTATAGGGTTCAGGGCAGGGGAAGTTTTGTTTGTAAAACCCTGGTAAATAAAAAAATATATTTTACAGAAAATAATAATTTTAAATATTATTTCAATCCAAAAAATATAGAAAAATCTAAGGTTCTTTCAGCAGAGATAATAGTTGATGAAGAAATATGTACAAAATTTTTAAAAATTAAGCCTCAAAAATTACTAAAAGTAAATCGTGTAAAATATATTGATACTATTAATTGGGCCTATCAAGTAAACTATATACCCATAAAATATCTTCCTAATATTGATACGGAAAATTTAGAAGATTTTAGTGAATTAGCAACTATGATTAGAAATAAATATCGTATAGATATTCATAAAGAAAAATTTAAAAAAACTATAAGTGTTACGGTAGGTCTTCCTAAAGAAGTAAAAGACTTGATTGCACCTGATAATGAACCGTGTTTTGAATTTGACAGACAAACATTCTTACCAAACGGAAAAATTTTTGAATATGTAAAAATTTATATTAACTACAAATATTACAAAATAGAAATACATGATTAAATTAATTAAGCAGAAATAAATATTTATTTCTGTTTTTTCTTTTCTATTAATAGTAAATTTAATATGTTATAATAAAAAAGTATTTTTGAGTGAGGTGGTTATTTTGATATTAGAAAAAGGTAGTCAGGTTAGCGGACTTGTTACAGAAGTTTATAACTATGGCATGTTTATAGAGTTAGAAAATGGAGAAAAAGCCTTGTTGCCTAAGGAATATATGTATATTTCTAAAAAGAAGAAGCTAACAGAAATTTTTTCTGTGGGTTATAATATTTCTGCTAAAATACTTTCTAAGAAAAAAGGTTATTTTGTTCTGACCCAAAAAGAGATTAAGCAGGATGAAAAAACTGATAAAAAAAATAATAATATAATAGAAGAAAAAAATAAATCTATTAAAAAAACTACTCTGGCTAAAAGCAATATTAAATCTCAAAAAAAACAGGATAAGACGGCAAAAGAAAAAGTTAAAAAAGAAGAAATAAAACAAGATAAAAATAGTCCTAGCCTAAAGGATTTAAAAAAATTAACAACAATAGGTAATATAAAAATATCCCTTCAAAAGAAAAATTCCATTACAAAATTAGCAGACGAAAAAAAATTAGAAAATAAAGAAGAAAAAGTTTTTTTACCTATTCCAGAAAATTTTGTTGAGGATATAGTAGCAAATTATGAAAAAAGACTTGAACAATTAGAAGAGGTAAAAAACAGGATAAAAGAAAGTGGGTGGCTAAATGAAACTTAATATCTTATGGAATAAAAATGATAAGCTAGGCCTTGCCCTTTCTGGCGGAGTAGATTCAGTAGTTTTATTTCATCTGCTTATTGATAAATATAAGGATAGCTACAAGGAACTTGTGGTCTTTCATATAAATCACGGTCTGCGTACAGAATCTTATAAAGAAGCTACTTTTGTAGAAAGTCTAGCTCAAAAAAATAAGGTAAAATTTTATAAAAAAGAATTACACCTAAAAGAAAAATCAAAAGAACAGCATATTTCCGAAGAAATGCAAGCTCGCTCTTTACGTTATCAAGCCTTTGAAGAATTTGCTGGACTTGAGAATGTAAGTAAGCTAGTAACTGCCCACCACAGAAATGACTGTGTAGAAAATATTATATTAAGACTATTCTCAGGTAGAACCATAGATTACAGATTATCAATAGAAGAAGCTACTATTATAAATAATATTGAAATTTTAAGACCCATGCTAAATATATCCAAGCAAGATATAGAAAAATATGCAAGTCAACACAATATAAAATTTTATCAGGATATGACTAATTTTGATACAGACTATACAAGAAACTATGTTAGGCACAAGATAGTTCCCCATCTAGCAGCTATTAACAAGGGTGCTGAAGAAAATTTATTAGAATTTGCTACTTATTACAATGATTTGAATGATTTGGTTAGGCTTAACACCTTATCTAAATTCATACCCCACATCAATAAAATTAATGATAGCAAATACCAAATTAATCTAGCGGATTTTGATATTTTACATAATATTGAAAAATATTTTCTTATTAACTATATTATCAACGAAAAATTTAATAATTTTAATGTCAGCAGGCGGGCAATATTTACAGCCTTAAAAAATTTAGCTAGTAAAAAAGCTAATATTAGCCTAGATTTAAAAGAAAATATTAAATTAATCAAAGAATATCAAAGTATAAGTGTATGTAAAATAGAAAAAAAATGTTATAATAATAGGATAGAAATTTTAGCTAATGACATCTACGATGGATTTAGCTGTGATTTTGGAGATTATAAAATAATTATAACAAGAGATAATAATAAGGCTGAACTTGGTTTTAACCAAAGTGATTTACCACTCTTGCTTGCACCTAAGCAGGATGGAGATACTATAAAAAGAGGGAATATACACAAAAAGATTGCTAGAATTTTTATAGATGAAAAAATCCCGAAAAGTCTAAGGGATAGGTTGCCAGTTGTTAAAAATAAGGAGGGGCAGGCTCTGGGTGTTTTGGGTATTGGTAGTAAAATAAGTAAAAACAGCAAATACGATTATTATTTAAGATTGTTGAAAGGATAAATAATGAAAAATTTAAAAAGAGATATTGAAAAAGTATTATTTAGCCACGAAGAAATAGTTCTCGCTTCTAAAAGAATAGCAGAACAAATAATGGAAGATTATAAAAATTCTGAGCAAGAGCCTGTTTTATTGTGTGCATTAAAAGGTGCTATGCCCTTTATGTCTGAACTAATCAAGCATATAGATATACACATAGTTACAGATTTTATAGATGTAGCAAGTTATCATGGTGGAACATCTTCAACAGGGAGTATTATTTTGAGAAAAGACGTAACTATGGACTTAGAAAATAGAGATGTTATAATTGTTGAAGATATAGTAGATACTGGTAGAACTTTAAAACATCTTATGACATACTTAAAGGAAAGAAAAGTTAAGAGTATAGCTTGTGCTTCTTTAGTAGACAAACCAGAAGCAAGATTAGTAGAAGTTAATGCAGATTATATAGGAGTTGAGTCACCGAATGAATTTTTAGTAGGTTTTGGTTTAGATTATGAAGAAAAATACCGCAACCTCCCCTACATAGGTGTCTTGAAACCAGAAATATATACTGTAAAAAATAAGATAGAAGGAGATTAGCTACTCTATGAATAATAAAAAACAAAGACCAACATTAGCGATACTAGCCATGATAATTTTATCAATAGGTATATTCGCTTTTTGGCAAAAAGACCTGCCAGGGCCGATAGAGAATATTAATTATTCGCAATTAGTACAAAAATTAGATGAAAATAAATTAAAAGATGTTACTATCCAACAATCAGAAGAAGTATTTATAGTAAAAGGTAAATATACTGACAGTGATAAATCATTTACTTCAACAATATCAACTCAGGATAAATCAATATGGGAAGCTTTTTACAATAAGGCTAAGGAAAAAAATATTGGTAATTTAGAAGTTAAGGCAGCAGACAAAACAAATGTGATAATAAGCATTTTGAGTAATGCCTTCCCAGTTTTATTGATGGTAGGATTGTTATTCTTCTTTATGAGCCAAATGCAAGGAGGCGGAGGAGGAAAAATAATGAGTTTCCAAAAATCCAAAGCAAAAAAAATTGAGGGTGATGAAGCTAAAGTTACCTTTGCAGACGTGGCAGGTTGTGATGAAGAAAAACAAGAACTGGCAGAAATGGTAGAATTTTTAAAAGACCACCGCAAGTTTACAAAAATGGGAGCTAAAATTCCCAAAGGGGTACTTTTAGAAGGACCTCCAGGGACAGGGAAAACTTTATTAGCTAGAGCAGTAGCAGGAGAGGCAAGGGCTCCATTTTTCTCAATCTCGGGTTCAGACTTTGTAGAAATGTTTGTTGGGGTTGGGGCTAGTCGTGTTCGTGATTTATTTAAAGAAGCTGTAAAAGCAGCACCGTGTATTATCTTTATCGACGAGATAGATGCAGTAGGACGTAAACGTGGTTCTGGTGTAGGTGGTGGAAATGATGAGCGTGAGCAAACTTTAAATCAACTATTGGTCGAGATGGACGGTTTTGAAGGAGACAAGGGTATTATAGTAATAGCTGCTACTAACCGAGCAGATGTTTTAGATTCTGCCCTGCGTCGTCCTGGACGATTTGATAGACAGATAAAAGTATCTACACCTGATGTAAAAGGGCGTGAGGCAATATTAAAAGTACATGCCAAAGGCAAACCTCTTGCTAAAGATGTAGAATTACGCAGTATGGCAGAAAAAACTCCTGGTTTTTCTGGTGCCGACCTAGCCAACTTATTAAATGAAGCGGCACTTCTTGCAGCTCGTGAAAATAAAACTCAAATTGAAAAATCGCATTTAGACGAAGCTATGGATAGGGTAATTGGAGGACCAGCCAAACGTAGTAGAGTGTATACGGATAAAGAAAAACGTCTAGTAGCCTATCATGAAGCTGGGCATGCCATCGTAGGTATGGTTTTAGACAGTGCAGACAAGGTTCAAAAGGTAACAATTATTCCTCGTGGGGACGCAGGTGGTTACAACTTGATGATACCAGAAGAAGAAAAATACTTTATGACAAAAACAGACCTTACGGATAAAATCTGTGGACTACTTGGAGGACGTGCAGCAGAAGAAATTTTCTTTAATGAAGTATCTACTGGAGCCCACAATGATTTTGAACGTGTAACTGCAATTGCAAGAGCCATGGTAACAGAATATGGTATGAGTGATAAGATAGGTCCTTTACAATTCCCTTATAATGACCCATATACAGGGCGACAATTATCAAGTATAGGCAACTACTCAGAAGAAATTTTAAGAGAAATAGACAATGAAGTAAGAAGAATAATTACAGAAAATTATTCAAAAGTATTAAATCTTATAGAAGAAAATAGAGGAAAACTTGAACTAATTGCTGAAACTCTGATGAAAGTAGAAACTATTGACAGAAAAGAAATAGTTGCCCTATTTGAATTTGGAAAAATGCCAAATGAATTAGATGAAGAAACAGCTGAAAAATTAGACAAAATAGTAAATAAAAAATACTATGAAGAACAAGCTAAAAAAGAGGCTTTAGAAAAAGAAAAATCAGCTGAAGAACAAGTTTTACCATCTAAAGCAATTTCAGAAAATAAAGAAAATCTTGAAGAAGCAAAATCTGATACAGACAAAGAAAATTAATAAAAAATAAAAGGCTTAATAGTAATATTAAGTCTTTTATTGCTAATTATTTTTATCTGTGTTAGACTTTAGTTAGAAAAATTTTAGGAGATATAAAATGAAATTTTTAAAAATTATTAGTGCAGTATTAAGTGCTGGCTTATTAATAAAAAAATTTGCAAAAAAGAATATAGCCAAGTCCGAATAAATTTTTAATTATAAATTTGTCTAGTCGCAAATAACTTGATAAAAATTTATGATTTTTTAATTCTTATAAAATTAAAATAGACTCAGAAAATAATGTAGCATAATTTATGCTGAAATATTTTTTTATCTATTTTTAGTCTATAAAATATTTAAAAAATAAGTGGTGTAAGATGTTAATAAGTTATTTATATATTAAATTCTAAAATCTAACACCTATAAAGTAACCTAGTGCTGTGGCTAAAAGTATTAAGATAGCAGAACTTATTTTTCTAGTTTCTTTTACTTTGATAATTTCTATAATTTTTTGAATTATTAGAATAGCAAATGCTACTAGGATAATGTAATTTTTTGTATTTTCATTTTTTAGGAAAAAAGAACCGATTATAAGCCCCAAACTGACACAAGATGCTAGGGTGCTGATAACGATAAATAATAATTTTTTGTCCTCCATGGTGCCTCCGAATATTTTGTTTTATTTGATTATAGCATAAGTAAAAAGAACTTGCAGAAAAAAACTGCAAGTTCTTTTTTATTTTTTCTTGACTTTTATAGTAACCTTAACAGTTGCGACATCAAAAGTATATAATGAGCTTGTGTTTGCATATATTTTAAGATTGCTTAGTTCCTTAGTTTCTTGTTTGATATCTGTTAGTTCAACATCTACAAAGGCTTCTTCGATGTTAGTGAGGATGTCCTTATTCTCAGCCCTTATTTTTGCTGAATTTGGTTCAACTGTTATGCTTACTAATTCATAGTCGCTAGGTAATTCTCCAATCTGGTTGATAGTTATGGGAATAGTTTTTTCTATGGCTTCTACATTAATAGAAATAGTAGTAGTAGTTTTTTCCATTTCTATATCTTCTATTTTATTGAAGTTTCTGTCATAAGCAACTAGTTTTGCTTCTTCTTTGATGTTAGAGCTGATTTTTGTTTTTTCTGTACTTTCTGCTCGAACTTCGTAAATGTTGTCTAAACTTTCTTCTGCTCCAGAAATTTTTATAGTTTGGTCAGTTACTGATACGGATTTTAAGCTGTAACCTAGGAGTAGTCTTTCGTTTTTAACTGTTGGTTTAACTTGATACTCTCTACTTATCTTGTTGCGGACAGAAACTGTGATAAATTCTGGATTACTAACTGCTTCAAGCCCATTATTTAATTCGACGATTTCAACTTTTAGTTTTTGGTTATCACCCACATCTATTTTACTAAAATCTATGCGTGCTTTGAAACTTCTATCGACACTTTCTTTTTGCACCTTGGCAGTAGGTCCAGTAATTTTAACATCAACACTATCCGGTATTCCTAAGATGTAGTATTTATTCTTGTCATAATTTACTTCTATGGGTACTGATCTTATCCAAGTAGTTGTGTAGTTAGAACTTTTGCCCTGTTCAAAGAAATTAGATAATAAATTATCATTTACTGAAAAAAACATCAGTATAGCAATTAACAAGGATACAATTTTTAAAAATAATTTGTCTTTATCCATTAGTATCGCCTCTCAATGTAGTATTTGTTGTTAGCCAATTTTCATTTAGGAAATTTTTTAAATCTCCTGCATGAAGATTTTCTTTTAGTTTGCCGTTCATGGCAACAGAAATATGACCTGTTTCTTCCGACACGACCACGATAATAGCGTCTGTGTTTTCAGAAAGTCCTATGGCGGCACGGTGTCTAGTCCCTAAATTACTGGCAATATTTTTGTTATCGCTAAGGGGTAAAAAGCAACTAGCAGCCCTAATTTTTTCTTTTGTTAGGATAAGGGCACCGTCATGTAGGGGAGTGTTGGGTATAAAAATATTAATAATTAGTTCATTACTAATATTAGAATTTAATTCAATTCCACTCTCTGCATATTCATCAAGACCAGTATTATTTTCTAAAACGATAAGAGCTCCGATACGTCTTCTTGCCATGTGTTTAGAAGTATCAGCAACAACATTAATAGTATTTGCCCTGTCCTTGTCAGCAAGGCTGCTATCCCTATTAAAAATTATATTGTATAGGTTAAAGCGACCTAGGTGTTCCAAGGTTCTTCTTATTTCTGGTTGGAAGATAATAATTATAGCAAGGACACCCCAATTTACCAGTTGGTCTATAATGTAACTCATTGTTTGGAAACCGATAAGATTAAAAGCTAGACGCAAAAAAACAATAATAATTATTCCTTTAACAAGCTGAATACCACGTGTCCCACTCAATAATTTCAAAGCGGTGTAAACCAAAAACCAAACGAGCAAAATATCAATTAAAGATATTATAATTTTCATATAAGTAATTTCGCTGAAGTAGTTAGCTAACATATTATCCTCCTTCCAATAATTTTTAATATAATTTTTCAATATTTTAATTATAGCATAGTTTTTTAATATTTTTTAGAAAATATAGAAATTTTAAAAATAATTCGGAAAAAATAAAATTTTTAACGATATATTTAGTGTCAGAGGCCAAAGACAAAAAATAAAAAGGAGAAAAATTATGACAACTACACAGAAAATATTAAAATTAAATTACACACTGGAAAAAGCGGCTAAACAGGTAAAAAAAGCTCATTCTTTCGAGATTTCACCGGAGATTTCTAAGGAAGAGGCAAAAGAGGTGGGCATATTAATGTCAACTATTATATCTGATAATATAGAAGACTATGCTATGCAAGTAACAGAAGCAATATAATAAAGGAGATATAAAAAATGAATAAAACATTAGAACTTATTTTTACAACAGCAGACGATAAAAAATACAAGTTAATTATTAAAAATCCAAAAGAATCTTTAGATAAGGATACGGTTAGTCAAGTAGGTAGTAAAATTATCGCGACAAAGATATTCAATACTAGCAAAAGAGTTTTGGCAAGTTTTGATAAGGCAGTTTATATCATTCGTCAAGAACAAGTGATAGAATAGGAGCTTAGGCTGGGTTAGACCAGCCTAAATCATTGATATGGATATTATAAATATAATAAATTCTGTCGGTTTTCCAATATTTGTTTCAGTCTTTTTCTTATTAAAATTAGATAATAGCTTGAAGATAATAGCGGAAAAATTAGCAGAATTGAATAAGACAATAAATAATTATACCGATATAAATAAAAAAATACCGCCACAAAATTGATGGGCTGGTATTTTTAGTGGGCATAAATTTCTATTTCATTGACATCATATTTGGTAAAATCTTCATTGATAATATGATTTAATTCTTGCTTATAAGTTTTTTCTAGCTGGGCTTGACTAAATTTAGAATTTAAAAATATTGTGTAAGAGCCATCTTCGTTTGGAGTAGCACAACCCTTTACCTTGCAAGAATGCAAATCACGAATTTCAACATTTATGCAAATATCATTTATATAAGTAGTGTACATATTATTCCCTCTCTTTTAGATTTAATAAAAGATTTGTTACTAGCTGCAAATCTTCAGGACTAGCATTTCTACTAGCATCAAAAAGTATGCGTAAGTTATCATTTTCAAAAATATCCTCTGCAATTTCCCGAGTATTCTCATCAAAATAGTAGCCCTCATCACTATCCCAACCGTAGAGATAGGCTGGACTTGTTCCTAGTGCCTTGGCTAATAATTCTATTTTTTCTTTGGGTATGTTGGTGATAATACCTTGTTCATACTTATATAGGGTTTGTCTTGATGAATCTATGAGTTTACCTAGTTCATCAAGAGTATATTTTTTTTTAAGACGTAAATTTTTAATTTTGTCGCCGACTGTCATAACAATCACCCCTTAGACTAAGTATAATATTTTTTAACTTAAAAAGCAACAAAAACATTTTATAGAACTTGACAAGATACACAATTAAATGTTATTATAATTTCGACAAGGAGTTTCAGAGCAAAATAAAAATTCTAGCAAGAAAAGAAAATTTTTTTGCTTATTATGTAACTTTTAAAGTTACAAAGGAGGATAGTATGAATAAGAAGTATATAGAATATTTATTAAGGAATGCCTATAGATTAGAAAAAGACTTGTTAAAAGAAGGGGAAAATAAGTTGGATATAAGAGAATATCTAAATAAGGAGGAACAAATAAAGTTGGTGAAAGATGTTTTGACTACCATAAATTTTTACAACAGCCTTGATATAGTTTATAAGGAGGCTATGCTCTTGCGTTATGTTAAAAATTATTTGATAAAAGAGGTTGCCGAGAAAACTCATTTTTCCCAGTCGCACCTAAAGGCAATTTTTAAGGAATGTAAGAGTGAGTTAGCTGAAAAAATTAGTGCGTAAATAGGGAAGTGGGGGAGTATAGAAATTTAGATTTATTTAATAGGCAGATAAAATTTTATTTTTAGGTTTAAAGCAATTCTGCTTGCAAGGTCAAGATTAAAAATAGTTTGTAAAAAAGTAAGTTGTAATTAAGTAACTGTCTTAACTTAGTAGATTAAAAACAAGTTATGTAATAATAATTACTAACTTGCTTTTTTATTTTTGAATTTTTTAGATATATTATAGAATTTCTTGCTATAAAATTTTAGATATGTTATAGTTGTAGTTAAATAAAATACAATATAAGGAGCTGACTTGTATGAGTGTCCCTATTTCTGTAAGATTTGATGAAAATGTAAATAAATTTTTAACACATGTTGTTAAAGAAAAAAATACAACAAAAACAGATTTTATAAGACAAGCTGTAATGGAAAAGTTAGAAGATTTGTACGATATAGAAATGGCTGATAAATCTTATAAAAAATGGCTGGAAGATGATAAAAAAACTTTTTCACATAAAGAAGCGATGAAAAGATATGGCTAAATATAAAGTTGAGTACATGCAAAGTTTTTTCGATGATTTGGACAAACTAGATAGTGGACTAAGAAGGCAAATTATGAAATGGATAGATAAACATTTAAACGATGTTGATTTTCCTACTTCTCCTGGCAAACATTTAAAAGGTAACCTAGCTGATTATGTTAGATTTAGGGTGTCAAATTATCGTATAATTGCAATATTAGATGATAAAAAATTAATAATAACAAATATTCATGTTGGACATAGGTCAGAAATATATAATTAAAAATCAGATTTTTTAATAAAATATATTTTAGGAAATTATAGATATTATTAAAAAGGCGACTAGATAATCGTCTTTAAGGCGACTAGATAATCGTCTTTTTTTTATAAAATTATCTTTAAAATTTTTAACTGCTAAAATAAAGATAAATTTTTTAAAAATTTTACTAACCTTGCTCTTAGCAAAATATAAAATTTATGCTTAAAAAAATTAAGAATATGCTTATATTTTCTATATCAAGTTTTTATCAAAATAAAAAAGACTACAAATTAATGTAGTCTTTTTTTCTTATCTATCTAAGTAGGCTTTTAACATCCAAACATTTTTTTCTAGTTCAGTTTTCAAACCTAGTGCTAAGTCGGCAGTACCTTGGTCGTTAGCGTCTTCTGATACTTCGATAAGGGCTGAAGCGTCAGCAATCAGCAGTTCAAAATCTGCTAAAACAGCGGCTACCATTTCTACCGTAGTTTCTTTTTCTGTTGCTTCTTTGATAGTTGCTATTTCCAAAGCTCCTTTTAATGTAGAAACTGGGCGACCACCTATGGCTAAAAATCTTTCTGCCACTTCGTCTAATGTTTCTGTTACATGGTCATAATATTTTTCAAATACTTCATGCAGTGTGTAAAAAGATGACCCCTTTACATACCAGTGGAAGCTATGTAATTTTGTATATAAAACTGTAAGATTTGCTACTAATTTATTTAATTGTTCATGTTGTGTCATTTCTTATTCCTCCTATAAAATAAGTATACTATTATTTATAAAATAAAGCTAATAAAATAATTTGTAAAACTAAAACTTGTTTGAAATTTTAATTATTATTTTTAGTTTTCTTTTTTTATTTTTCCTGCTTTTTCTAGCATTTTTCTTATGTGTTTTGGCATTTTAACATTTTCTTTTCCTTTTTTGGCTATGAGTTTTTTTTACGAAGTCGGGCATTTTTAAATCGTCTTTTTCATCAGGGCTTGACATTTCGTTAAAAGTTCCCTCCTCACCGTTTAGAAAAATAAAGTCCTTATCTTTATGCAGGTCTATTGTTTCTACCAAAGCGTCTATTAATCTTTCATCATAGTTGGGGCTTTTTGGTCTGTAATAGTTTATAGCTAATTCATCACAAATTTCCTTGCATTCTATATCATTGTCGAATAAAGTTTCTATGTGGTCGCTAATAAATGATATGGGAACAAAAATGTAGTTTTTCTTGTGTTCTTCTTGACTTCTTAGATATTCTAAAACGTCAGGTTTTATCCAAGGTATACCAATATCCGATTCACTTTGCCAAGCATTAGTATAATTTTCTTTTTTCAAGTTAAGTCTTTGGGCAAGTATATTTATATTGTCTTTTATTTGCTCGATATAGGGGTCGCCATAATCTAGGGCAATAGTCGGCACGCTGTGGGCTGTAAATATTACCTTATAATCATCAGAGTTAATAGCTGTAATTATTTTTTGAATTTCAGCCACCCAATAAGTAGTTAGGGCTTCAGATTTATACCAGTCTTTGATAAGATTAAATTTAATTTTTTTACTCTCTAAAAATTTTTCATAACCCATAATTGAATAGATAGAGTAATGTGGTTCTAAGATAAGGCAGATACATTTTTCTACGCCCTCATCTTCCATTTTTTTTATGGCGTCTGTAATGTAGGGAGCAGAAAATTTATTGGCAAAATAAATGTTATAAGTAGCACCAATTCTTTCTCTTAGTAGTCTAACAGTTTCCTGACTGATTTTTTGTAGGGGAGACTTGTTAATTTTTTTGTAGTTTTCGTAAAGGTGTTGAATTTCTTCGTCTTTAGGTCTTTTGCCCCTGCGAATGTTGGTAAAAAATTTTGCAATTCCCTCAAAAGAATAATCCTCTGGCGAGCCGTAAGTCATAACTAAAATAGCTGTTTTTTTCATAGTAATTTCCTCTTTTATTTTATTTGTAATAATTATAGCATAATATATAGTTTAATATTTTATTAAAGTTTAATTTTATACTAAATTTTTTGGTAACAATCCTATATAATTTTAAAAAATATTATTTCAGTATATAATAATAGTAGAAAATTAATTTTATTTGGAGTTCTTATGGCAAAATTATTTATAGTCTTGATAAAGTTTTATAGAAAATTTATTTCCCCCTATACCAAACCCAGATGTAGATTTTCGCCAACTTGTTCAGCCTATTCTTTAGAAAGTTATCAGAGGTTTGGCTTTTTTTTAGGAACTTATCTCACCATAAAACGACTTTTAAAATGTCATCCACTTTATAAGGGGAAATATTTTGATAATGTTCCCTTGTTCAAGGAAGATGTTTTTAAAAAATCAAAGAAAGGTAAATAAAATATGGTAAAATTTCAAGCCTAATTTCTAGTTTTAATTTATTATTTTATATAATTTTTAACTAGATAAGGTAAAAAATAAAATATTCTAAAAAATATTTTAATATTCAGAAAATATAGTTGACTTTTGCATATATTAATGATATATTACTATTAATTATTTCAAAGCACCCGGGTGCTTATTATTTTTAAGGAGGATTTTTAATGAAAAAAAGCAAATTTTTAAAAGTTTTTAGTTCTGCTATGGCTTTGTCATTAGTTCTTACTGCTTGTTCTTCTGGTACTTCTACTAAGAAATCTAGCGGAGCAAAACCTGCCGTAGAATTTAAAACTTCTGTAGACAATGGAGGAACAGCTGTTAATACGCCACTTAAAGTTGGTATTTTGTCAAATGCCCCTTTAATAGGCATGTATAATCCTGCATTTGCATTAAATGCAACAGACCTTTATGTTACGGCTGCATTTACGGGAGATACTTTTAAATCTGATGATTTAAAACGTTTTAAACAAGACGACGATAGTGGAGCAGTAAAGTTACACCTAGATAAGGATGCGAAAACTGCAACATTGACAATTAACAAAGACCTAACTTGGTCTAATGGTCAACCCGTTACAGCCAAAGATATAGTTGCTACTTATGAATTAATGGGTAACAAAGACTATGTGGAAAATATTCGTTATGAAGATACATTTGATTTAATCGAAGGTATGAAAGACTACCACGAAGGGAAAGCTGATAAAATTTCTGGTATTACAGTAAAAGATGATAAAACAGTAGTTATCAAATATACTAAATTATCACCAGCTCTATTATGGGGTTCTGGCTTTATTTCAAGTTTCTTAAATGCTGAACAAGTAGCTGAAGCATCAAAAGACTTCACTAAATTTGTTGAAGCAGAATTAAATACAAAACCACTATCTTATGGACCTTATGTAATCGACCAAGTGGTTGCTGGAGAAAGTGTTTCACTTAAAGCTAACGAACACTACTTCAAAAAATCAGAAGTTAAAACTAAAAATATTGAATTTAAACGTGTAGTACCAGCCCAAGCTAGCCAGGTTATGAAGGCAGGAGAAGTAGACCTCATGGGAGACCTTACTGCAGATATCTGGTCTAATACAAAAGACTTACAAAATGGAACAATCTTAGGGCAACCTGACTACTACATGTCTTATGTAGGATTTAAACTAGGTAAATTTGACAAAGAAAAAGGTGAAGTAGTAGTCAACCCTGACGCTAAAGCAGCTGATGTTAGGGTGCGTGAAGCATTCGGTTACGCTGTTGATTGGGACCAAATCAATGCTAAACTCTACCAAGGTCTAAGATTTACACCTACTGGTTCAGGTTTATATCCACCGATTGTAAAATTCCTTTACAATCCAGAAAATCCTGGCTACAAACTAGACCAAGAAAGAGCTAAAAAACTTCTTGATGAGGCAGGTCTAAAAGATGTTGACGGTGATGGATTACGTGAAGACAAAAACGGTAAAAAATTAACATTTAACTTTGCTATCCGTGACGTAGGGCAAACATTCGACCAAGCCCTAGCAGATACATTCTTGAAATCTTGGAAAGATGTTGGTTTAGACGTTAAATTAGTAGACGGTAAACTAATGGCACCAAACGAATGGTCACAACGTGTTCAAGCAGATGACCCAGAAATCGATCTCTTCCAAGGAGCATGGGGACTAGGAACAGACCCTAACCCAACGCAACTATTAGGAAACAAATCTCCGCTTAACTTCCAACGTTATACTGACGATAATTTAAAAGCATCCCTAGAGAAAATTAATTCTCCTGAAATGTTTGATGATAATAAATTAAAAGAAGTTTACCAAAAATTCGATAAAGACTTTGCTGAGACAAGAGCATGGTTACCATTTAGCTGGAATACGGCTATGCTTTGGGTAAACAAACGTGTTAAATCATTCGACTTAGTTAAAGCTGGGAAAGGTGAATTAGGATACGAAAACTTAGAATTAACAGCAGACAAAGGTGCTCAAGGATAATTAGACACTGTTAATAAAAAGGCGAATTGCTTTTGCAATTCGTCTTTTCTTTACAGTGTCTTATGCTGAATTTTGCGTGTTAGCAAAATGAAGCGATAGACACAAAAAATATCTTATGCTGAATTTTGCGTGTTAGCAAAATGAAGCGATAGACACAAAAAATATCTTATGCTGAATTTTGCGGTTAAGCAAAATAAAGCGATAGACACAAAAAATATCTTATGCTGAATTTTGCGGTTAAGCAAAATAAAGCGATAGACAGGAAATAATTTTAGGTACAGAATTTTGTATTTTATAAAAATTAAGTCTGCAATTCGTCTTTTCTTTACAGTGTCTTATGCTGAATTTTGCGTGTTAGCAAAATGAAGCGATAGACACAAAAAATATCTTATGCTGAATTTTGCGTGTTAGCAAAATGAAGCGATAGACACAAAAAATATCTTATGCTGAATTTTGCGTGTTAGCAAAATGAAGCGATAGACACAAAAAATATTTTATGCTGAATTTTGCGGTTGAGCAAAATAAAGCGATAGACACAAAAAATATTTTATGCTGAATTTTGCGGTTGAGCAAAATAAAGCGATAGACACAAAAAATATTTTATGCTGAATTTTGCGGTTGAGCAAAATAAAGCGATAGACACAAAAAATATTTTATGCTGAATTTTGCGGTTGAGCAAAATAAAGCGATAGACACAAAAAATATTTTGTGCTGAATTTTGCGGTTGAGCAAAATAAAGCGATAGACACAAAAAATATCTTATGCTGGATTTTGCGTGTTAGCAAAATAAAGCGATAGACGGAGGGTAATTTTAGGTGTAGAATTTTGTAGTTTATAAAATAAAGTCTGCAATTCGTCTTTTCTTTACAGTGTCTTATGCTGAATTTTGCGGTCGAGCAAAATAAAGCGATAGACGGAGGGTAATTTTAGGTGTAGAATTTTGTAGTTTATAAAATAAAGTCTGCAATTCGTCTTTTCTTTACAGTGTCTTATGCTGAATTTTGCGGTCGAGCAAAATAAAGCGATAGACAGGAAATAATTTTAGGTACAGAATTTTGTAGTTTATAAAAATTAAGTCTGCAATTCGTCTTTTCTTTACAGTGTCTTATGCTGGATTTTGCGTGTGAGTAAAATGAAGTGCTAGACGGATGATAATTTTATGTGCTGAATTTTGTATATAAGAAAAATTAAGAAATAACCATTCGTATAATATTTTAATTTTATAAAATACAGATATAAATTCTAAAAAATATAAAATAACAATTTACTTGACAAAAAGAAATAAAAAATATAGAATTAAATTAAGCAAAATTATTTAGAGTTAATATAATAAAAAGACAGGAATGGCGGTTCCTGTCTTTTCTTTTTCAAGGCTAGTTGCTTATTTATTTCTGTCTAACCATTTGCAAATATAATAAGCCGTTATACTTGCCATAACAGAAAAAATAAAATTATTTAGAGTTAACATAATTCCACCTCCTCCTATTGCTAGGTATCGGTAAAGCAACACTAATATTATAACATAAAATAAAAGTAAAATAATAATTTGCTTGACAAAAAGAAATAAACAATATAGAATTAAATTAAGCAAATTAGTTATTGTGAACACAATAAAGAAGACAGGAGGTCAATCCTGTCTTCTTTTACATTTTTTATGTAATGTTTTGTGGCTAAGCAAAGCGAAGCGATAAATACAAGAAAATTTTAATTTTATAATAGATGAAAAAGATAAAATATAAATTATTAAGTATAATAAAAATATAAGATATATTAATATAGAAATTTTAATAGGTATATTAGATTAGCAATTTTATAATTACAGGTAAAAATTATAATATATTGACTATTAGTTTTCAAGAGGCATTATATATATTTATAAGTAAATATAATCTTCTTAACAGTTAATAAAAATAATATTTATTGTATAATAATATAAGATTAAAATTAAGGAAGAATGTTATGAGTATTTTTATCGAAAGAATAGACGATTTTACAAAAGAAAAAAAATATCCGCCAACACCAAGTCAGTGGCAAGCTATAGGTATGAATGGTTGTGATATTTTAGTTTCTGCTGCTGCTGGTAGTGGAAAAACGGAAGTTTTATCAGAAAGAATATCCCGCAAAATAGCTTGTGATAAATGGAATATAGATAGGTTATTAGTTTTAACATTTACGACTGCGGCAGCAAAAAATATGCTGATAAGAATAGAAAATAAAATAGAAGAAAGATTATTAAAATCTGGTAGTAAGGAAGATTTACTCCATCTAAAAAATCAAAGATTATTAATGGGAGATGCTAAGGTTACAACAATAGATAGTTTTTGCCTAAATGTATTGAAAAAATTTTATTATTTAGTTGAAGAAAGCGTGGCAGGTAAAATAAGATATTTATCACCAAATTTCAAAGTTTTATCTAACAATAAAATTTTATTAAAAGATACTGTTGATTACACAATAGAACAATTTGCCCATGAAGATAAAAATTTATTAGATGTTTTGTTTGAAGTATTTGACAGTAAAGAAAAAATTATGACTTTTTTGATAAATTTCTATACAAAAATGCTAACTATTCCCAACTATAAAGATTATATTAAAAATAATTTAGTAAAAAATTTAAAAGAAGATACTAGCTATCAAGACATATATACAAGATTAAAAAGTATTAATACAAATAATATTTTTGAAGAATTAGCAACTATCCAGCAAGCTGTGTCAAGTTTATTAGCAATAAAAAATAAAGAAAATAATTTAGATTTTGCAAATTTAAGTAAGGAAAGACAAGATTTTTTTAATAAGCAAATAAAAAATTTAGACCTAGATGAAAGTTTTAATAATAAACAAGTTTTAAAAGAAGTTTTAACTAGTATCTTGCTTGATATAGAAAATAAAGATGTAGGAGCTGTGTATAATAAAATTTTGCAACTGTTAGATTTTTTAGAAGCAAAAGTAAAAATAGAATTATTATGCCTAGCCATCCCGAAAATATTATTAGCTATTGATGACAATTTTATTTTGGAAAAACGCACCCAAGGATTTTTAGATTTTTCCGACTTAAATCATCTAGCTATTAAGGCTTTGGAAAAAAATATTGATGGCAAAAAATATCCAACAGAAGCAAGTGAATATTATAAAAAATTATTTTTAGAAATATATGTAGATGAGTATCAAGATAATAACGACTTGCAGGAATATATTTTAAATCTTATTAGGGCAGAGGATACTTATTTTTTCAGAGTGGGAGATGTTAAGCAGTCTATTTACGGTTTTAGGGGTTCAAATCCAGACTTATTTGAAGAAAAGTACCAGACCTTTACTAAAATTTCTGATTTGATAAGTGATAATGATTTTGACTTTAATAGGGAATACAAATTCGATAAAGAACTCAAGGGAGTTTGCGTTGTCCTAAAGGAAAATTTTAGAAGTTATGACAATGTTTTAAAATCAAGTAATTTTATTTTCAATAGGTTAATGTATAAAAAAAATGCAGGAGTAAGCTACGACAAAGATAGTGCCTTGTATTTTCCTAGCGTAAAAGAAAAAGAAGAACAAAGAATTGCTACCCATATTTTATGTGCTAGACCAAAACAAAAACTAAATAATGAAGTTATTATTCATAATATTGCTAGAGAAATTTCTCACGGTATCTCACAGGGGAATAATTATAGCGACTATGCAATTTTACTTCGTAGTGCCTTCAATATAAAAAAATACAAGGAAATTTTAAATTCTTATGGCATACCAGTATATTTTAAAGAAAAAGAGGGGCTAACCGAGTCGCACAGTTTTAATCTTATTTTAAACTTGATAAGATTTTTAGATAATCCGTCTTTTGATTATGCCTTGTCGGTCTTACTTCATTCATCTATTTTTAAATTTAGTAATGAGGACTTATTGAAATTATCCTTACTAGACGGAAAAAATCTTTATGAAAAATTAAAAATTTCTAAGGAAGAAAAAGCTAAATATGCCTTGAGTATGTTGCAGAGATGGTTGAACTTTAGTTTTAATTTCAAGCCTATAGATGTAGTCTTGCAATTTGCAAAAGATATTGATTTTATGGAATATATGCGAACTAAGGATATGGACGATACAGAAATTGATTATTACGAAAATTGTTTAGATATTATAAGAGAAGCTAGTAATAATATTAATCTTAGCTACACTTTAAAAGTTTTAAATGATATTAGAGAAGCTGGCGAATATGATACAAAAAGAAAATCTTCTAAAAATAGTGTAACAATTTCGACAATACACATTTCAAAAGGTTTGGAATACGAATATGTTTTTGTTGCAGAGTTAGAAAAAGAAATTAGTAAAAAAGATTATAGCGATAAAATTATTTTTTCAAGAGACTTAGGTTTGAGTATTGATGAAAAAATGTGGTATCCAGCTACTAACAATAAAAATTACTATTTAAACAGTTTATTTATTAAGAAAAAGTCTTATGAAGAGGAAATTCGTAATTTATATGTGGCACTAACAAGGGCTGTAAAAGGTTTATACTTAACGACAACAGCAGAAATAAATCTAGGTGGGGAAGAAAGTTTAGAAATTAATGATAAGGAGCAGACACTTGCAAAATTTGAAAGTGTAAAAAGTTTTGCTGATATGCTAAATATAGTGGCATCTTATTATGATATGGATAATTTAGCTGATGAAACAGAAGAGGATAGCTTGTTTAAAATTTTTGAAATTGATACAGTAGCAGAAAATGAAATAACAAGTGAAGATGTAAATTTTGATTTTCTAAATGAAGAGGTAAGTTTAGAAATAGCAGATTTAAACTTAGCAAGTTCTAGTCAAATAAAAAATGACACCTATCCAGCCAAAACTTCCTACTCAGCCTTAAAACAAGCTAACAATAAAACAAAAATCTCTCAAAAAGAAAAAAATGAATATTTGCTTTTAAAAAATCTAAGCAAAAAAAATAAGGCTAGCCAAGCCATAATGAAGGGAAATATTATTCATAAACTTTTTGAAAGAATAGTAATAGATTTTAGAAATAATAACTTAATTTCTGATATAAATTCTTATCTTGCTAGTTTGCTAAAAAGTTCAGATGATTTTTTAAATATTAAAGAAAAAAGAATTTTGAACCTAGAAGAATATGAATTAATAAATAATGAAATAGATATTAATTTAATTTCTACTTTTATAAATAGTAGGGTTATGGATATGGTAAAAAAATCTGACAGACTTGCCACTGAAATTTCATTTACCAGCCCAGCTCTAGCAAAAGAATTATTTAAAAATAGTAGTAGTGATATGAGTGTGATATTGCAAGGGGTGGTGGACTTGTTACTAATTGAAGATAGTAATAATTATACGATTATAGATTATAAAACGGATTATGTTACAGAAAAAACAGGTTTGAAAATTTTAAAAGAACGTCATGGAGAACAATTAGAACTTTACGCCCAAGCGGTTAAAAAATATTACGGAGCAAATATAAGTGTCAGAAAATATATTTATTCATATATATTAGGTCAACTTATAGAAGTCTAGTAAAATATTAAAATTAGACAGAAAAAATTGATTATGCTATAATTCAAGGGGTAAAAATTTTTGGAGGCTAATATTGGATACTATTAAATTTTTAATTGATTTTGTTTTGCACATAGATAGACACTTGAGCGAATTGATGAACACATATGGCACTTGGTGGATGTATGCAATTATATTTTTAATTATTTTTATTGAAACTGGCGTGGTTTTTATGCCGTTTTTACCGGGAGATTCTTTACTGTTTGCTAGTGGTGCCTTGTGGGCTACGACAGGGAATAATTTTTTCATGCTTTTATTCTTGTGTGTAGCTGCGGCGGTAATAGGAGATAATTGCAACTATTTTGTCGGTAGAAATTTTTCAGATTACCTAAAGAAAAAATCTTGGTTTAAAAAATTTGTAAGTGATAAAAATTTTGAAGATGCAGAAAAATTTGTTGCTAAACATGGCGGAAAATCAATTTTTCTAGCGAGATTTTTCCCAATTATTAGAACGATTGTGCCTTTCATAGTAGGTGCAGGAAAAATGGAATACAAAAAATTTAGAATAATAGATTTTTTCGGTGGTATAACTTGGTGTAGTTTATTTGTTACGGTGGGCTACCTATTTGGCAACATAACTTTTGTTAAAGAAAATTTTTCTTTGCTAATTATTGTAATAATATTAATAAGTTTAATACCTCTACTTGTTGGAGTGGTAAAAACAAAATTAAAAAAATAAGCTTGCAAGCATTCAGAATTTTTTCTGGATGCTTATTTTTTAAATTAAAATAATTTGTCAAATTTATATTTTATTAAAAATAAAAATTAAGAATTGCTAAATAATATTGAAAAAGGTTACAAGTAAATGTTATAATAGAAGAAATAAATATAAGGAGAATTAAATATGCCAAGAATAGTTGTTAAAGGAATGCAAAAAGCTGACTTAAAAGCTGTGAGTACAGAACTTTTAGAAAGAGTAGAAAAAATTATAGCTAGACCCAAGAATGCTTTTACGCTAGATTTATTAGAAAGCGTCGCTATCTATGACGGTCTGGAAATTTCTCGTGTCTATGTAGAAGTTTCTTGGAAGAGTAGACCTGTTGAAGTCTGCAAAGAAGTTGCAGAGTCTATCAATAATATTATAAAAAAAGCTGGTTACGAAAAAGTATTTGTTTACTTCAAAGATTTAGACTTAGAAAAAGAGTTTGAATTTTAAAATCTTAATTTAAAAATCTTGTCTTGTACAAGATTTTTTTATTTTGCAGTAAATTTTATTTTGCAGTAAATTTTATTTTGCAGTAAATTTTATTTTGCAGTAAATTTTATTTTGCAGTAAATTTTATTTTGCAGTAAATTTTATTTTGCAGTAAATTTTATTTTGCAGTGAATTTTTATTTTATAGAAAATTAATAATTTTTTTATTTTTTCCTGTAAAAGTCTAAAATAATGAAATTTCATAGCAATATTTTTTTTATTATGTTATAATGAATATGGATTTTTAAGAAAGGAAGAAAGAAATATGAAAAATAATTTTAATGATAATGACCTTCTTGATAATGATTTAAAAGTAAGAGCAGAAAAAAATAACAAAGCATCATATCAAGAGCTATTAGAAAAAATAAAGACTAAAGTCGAAGCAGAAGCTACAAAAGCTGTAATGGAAAAAAATGATTTTGAAGAAACACAAATTATTAACAGAGAAGAATTAAATAGGGCCTTAGGTCGAGCTAATGCAAAAGAAGAAGAGGTTATAAAATTTAATAATGAATTTGTGGCTAATGAAAGTGGTAATTTTTTAGAAAATAATGAAACTCCTGACCAAAGACCAAAACCAGTGGTGGAAGTTTTGGGCATAAAAAAACGTATCGGTATAAAAACAATAGTTGAAGATATAACATTTGATATGTATCCAGGAGAAATTATTGGTTTACTTGGCCCTAACGGAAGTGGAAAAACAACTATTATGCGTATGATGGTTGGGCTGACAAAAATTTCTAAGGGAGACATTTATTGTTTTGAAAAACCACTCGGTATAGGAAAAACTAAGATGCTAGCAGAAGTTGGTTCGATGATAGAATCACCAGAATTTTATAACTACATGACAGGCTACGCCAACTTAAAACAAATCGCCCGAATTTCGGGCAAGTCAATTTCAAAATCTCGCATTAAAGAATTATTAGAATTTGTCGGTTTAACAAAAGTTGCTCGCAAAAAAGTAAAAACATATTCTCTAGGTATGCGTCAACGTTTAGGTCTAGCCCAAGCCCTACTACACGACCCGAAAGTTTTAATTTTAGATGAACCGGTAAACGGACTTGACCCACAAGGTGTTCAAGAATTTCGTAATAAATTACGAGATATAGCTTCGACGGGAGTTTCTATTATCATCTCATCTCACCTGCTAGATGAAATCGAAAAAGTTTCTGACAGAATTATAGTTTTAGAAAAAGGACGCATCATTGCAGACGACACACTAGAAAATATCTGTGGAGAAGAGGTAGAAAAAACTCTTATCACAACTTACGATGATGACAGGGCAGAAATCTTAGTTAGAGATGTAGATCTTGCTTATGAACGTAGCGAAGAAGGATTCGTATTTGAAAATATTTCTAAAGAAGACAAGGCTAGAGTAATTTCATACTTGGTTGGAAATTATGTAGAAATTGATACCATTAAAGTAGTTAGAAAAACTTTAGAAGAAAGATTTTTAGAAATAACAGGAAAAGGAGGACGATAATATGAAATTATTTATTAATGAGTTTGCAAAAGATTATAAAAAAATTTCTACATACTTATATTTCTTAATTTCTTTTGCAATTTTGTTTATTGTTAATTTTGCAAAAACTAGAGGCGACATTAGCCAAGTTCAAGGGTATCATCTTATTGTAGAACTTTTAAATGTTGTAACAAGTATAAGTTATATTTTTATTTTGATAATGTTTGCTAATAATCTATCCCAAGAATATTCTCGTGGGACAATAAAATTCTTATATTCAAAACCAAAATCACGCTCTAGTATCTTAACGACCAAAATATTCTTAGCCATTTTTAATTATTTCTTATTTACACTTGTACTGGTTGCTTTTGATTTTATTTTAAAATATTTTGTCTTTTACAAGGGGAAAATAAATTTACATACAGTCTTTACAGAAAAATTAGGTGAAGAAAACTTTAATAGAATAGTTTGGCAGCATCTAGGAATTATATTTTTAGCATCTCTAGTTACAGTACTATTCTATATTTCTTTGGTTTTATTAATATGTGTACTATTTAAAACGCAAATTTTATCTCTAGTGGTTGTTTTGGTTATGGTTTTAGCTGGAGGGGCTATAAGTGGCTTATCTACATTAATTATACCAAAATTTGAATACATAAAATATATCTTTACTAATATTCAATCTCTTCCTAGTTATTATATAAGTTTTAACGGAAGAACTATTATTGAAGAAGCATTTAAACTTAATGGTAGAAGTTTATTATTAATGGCATTAGCTTATACAGTATTTTTCACTCTAGTTTCATATATAGTGAATGCAAGAAGAGACATTACTTTAAGCTAAAATACTACAAAGGAGTCTTATATTGAAAACTACTTATAAAAAAATAAATAGAATAAAAGATATACTAGGAATAAATGGTAATACTTTAGTAGCTAGCTATAATAATTTCGATAATGATATTAGTAAGATTTCTCTTGATAATAAAGATTTAGATACACAGATAATTAGATTTTTAAAGAAAAGTAAAGATGAAATAATAAGTGATTTAAAAAATAATAAATTTGTTAAGGTTAAAAGTTGTATGGGAATTTATACAATGTTTTTAGCCAGTGAGGAAAATGCAGAGGAATTTTTTATACTGTCTCCTTACTTAGAAAGTTATATTTCTGTTGAAGACTATCAGGAAATGTTAGCCAAACAAAATATTATTATAACTGACGAAATTATTTCTATCTTGTTTTCTGTTGGCGTAATAACTAAGAAAAAATTTAATTATCTACTAGAATTAATATCTGAGCAAGAAGATATAGATTACTTAAATGCTGTGGCAATTTATACGGATAATAGCGTAAAAAATTCTAAGAAAGTAACAAATAAAAAATACCATATTAGGGAATTACTGAATAATCGCGGAAAATTTAGCAAAGATATTTACGAGGCTGTCTATAATGGCGATGTAACGAAAATTGCTATGATTTACGACTTGAAGATTAAAGAAATTGGTCAAGCAGCATTTGAATTGGGGTTTAGTAGAACTAAAGAACAAAGATATTTTTTAAATGACGTTTTGTATTCTGCCCTGTCGCAAAGTGAAGCAAATTCACTTGATGTAGATGTTATGTGGATCAAGGTTAAAAACAAATTAGATAATGATGATTTCTCAGAAAATATTGTAAGAGGATATAGTATTTTAGTTGATAAGGAAAAATATAAGGACAAGCAACCGGTTGTCCGAAATTGCATAGCCTACATTAATGAACATATTCGTGAAAAAATAAACTTAGATAATATCAGTAGTGAATTAGATGTAAATAAGAGTTATCTATCATCAGTCTTTAATAGAGAAATGGGTTATAGTATAGTTGACTACATTCACGAAAAAAGAATTTCTAATGCCCAGTACCTATTAAAAAATACAGATTTTTCAATATCAGAAATTGCAGATTATATAGGATATTTTGATACAAGTTATTTTATAAGAATATTCAAATCACTTGTAAAATCTACGCCACTAAAATATAGGGAAAATTCCAGATATTTATAATAAATTTAGTGAAATAGATAAATAAATATTAAAAAATGCTATACTTTTTAAATAGTATAGCATTTTTTATGAAATTTTTTAGTAGGGAAAAAATAATTTTAATAAAAAGGCGACTATTTAGTCATCTTTTTTCTGTTTATAGTCTACATACAGTTTTTTAATGATAAAATTTAATGTTATGCTTAAAAAATATAAGCCCAAAATAGTTAATAAGATTTCCACTAAATATTTTTACTATAATAATTGAAAATATTATTGCCAATAATGTTAGTTTTATATTAGTAGTAGTTTTTATTTTTTTTGAATAATATTTTGAATAAAGTAATGATTTTAGTGTTATATAAAATATAATAAATAAAATTATAAAATTAAATATTCTATTGTTCTCTCCAATGACTGTATTTATAAGCATAATGATATTCTCCTGTGTGGTAACCTTGATATACTGTAGGTATCCAGTCTACTTTACAAGTTTAGATAGTCTAAGCAGTTTAAGTAATACTACTTATGGTGAAGTAAATATTAATCAATTTTTTTATTTTTTCCTTTTTTTAATTATACTAAAAATTACAGGAGTAACTAAAATATTTATGATTAATAAGCTATGAGCTATTAAATTAGCATATTTATATGATGAGCTAAAGAAATAAATTGTAACTAAAATACATATAATAATATTAAATAAAAATATCTTTTTTTCTGTATTATTTAACATGCCCAATTACCCGCTGCACCAATGATAGTTCCTACCGTTGCTCCAGTTATACCTACCACCCAGCCTGCCGGACCAGCTCCAGCTAATATTCCAGCCCAAGTATATAAAGCAGTAGAAGCAACACTTAAACCAAACATAGCGTTAGAGCAAGCATTTCGAAATGTATAGATATTATTTATCATATTATTTTTAGATGTATTTCTAATTTCTTTTATAGTATTAGTCAAAGCTCCATCACCATTTTCTTTTATAAAATGATCGTTTAAATTAGATATATATTGACTTATAATTATATCGTTTAATGGGCTATTTATTTCTTTAAGTCTTTGGTTAAGAGATGGATCATTAGTAAATTGAAATCTATATATACCTCTTTTCTTTTGTAACTTAATATAATCTTTAATTATTAACGCTTCCTCTATATCTTTATTAGATATTTTAATTTGTTGTTCCTCAGCCTTAGCCAGATTATCATAATTACTAACTAAAGCAGAGATTGGTGTGATAATTAAGCTAGATGCTAACACTGCACTAGCAAATTTTAATTTTCTACTCATTTTAATTGTCCTCCCTTGTTGATAAAATTTTAATTTTGAAATATTGTGATCACTTCTATTTACATTTTTATTATAACATATAAAAAGACAAAAAACAAGTATTATATTTAAAAAATATATGGTACAATAAGGAGTGTTGCGTTTGCAAAATAGTATAATTATAAAAAATAATTTTATTATTTTTTCTGTTTAGTAGTAAAATTTGAATTTGAAAAATAAAAAAAGACGACTATTTGTTGTCTTTTTATTTATTTTTTATTTTAGTGTATAATTTTAATATATATATATATAATAGCTACAATTATTATATGAAAAATCACTGTTATTAAATTTAATTCTTTTTTTAATATTATATAATATAATATTTCAATCGTTATTGATATTATACTTATTGAGATATAGTGTTTTAAAAAGTTACCCATTATTTATGCAGTCCCAAGTTAATTTTCCATTTTTAAATAAAGTACAACCATATTCTTTACTTCCATAAGTTTCTACTAATTTACCGAAAACAAAACTGCAAGCCCATCCCATTAAGGGACCAACAGCTGCTCCCCATCCTCCAGTTATTCCAGCTCCAATAACTCCACCAGCAACTGAAGCAGATATACAAGCAATTTTACTACTAAATAAACAAGCCCAACTAAAAGCTACTTCTTTTCCTGTAGACCTTTTATTTAATTTAAAATTTTTTTCTTTATTGTTATTATCTACTGAAATAGAGAATGAATTATCAAAATCTACACCATTCCAAGAATATAATTTAAAAGTTTTATCTTTATTTTTTTCTTCTGTTTGAGTTGAAACAAATTTTATTTCAGGTGTTTCATCTGTATAAAGATTGTAATAAGTGTTATCTTCCTCGCTAAAATAATTTATTATCGCTACTATTTTTTCATCATCTACTATTTGGTATGCTGATAAAAATTTCATATTATTTAAATTTAGATATTTTTCTATATCTTTGAAATTTTTTAATTGTTGATAGTTATTAAATTCTTTTATTTTAGTATTTTCTACTTTAGCAGGGCAAATTGGGTTATCAGCCTTAGCCACATTATCATAATTACTAACTAAAGCAGAAATAGGTGTAACTAATAGACTTGAAGCTAAGATTGCCGATAAAAATTTTTCTGTTTCCTCATTTTTATTGCCTCCTTTATTTTTTATTTAATATATTTATTTGCAAGAAAATATATTTTAAAATTATTTTTTACTACTAAGATATATCTTGCACCTCAATCGTAGCATATAAAACAAGGAAAAAAAAGACTGAAAAACACGGCTATATTAATGAAAAACAAGCATCTGTTTAATTAAGATAAAAATATAAATAATACAGGAAAATTAACATCAGATTATAAAGTTTTCATGACTATTAAATTAAAGCAAAATTATATAGTAGACTTTTAAAATTAAACTGTATTAATTAAAAAATTTTTTGATTTATATTTATAATTTAAAAAATTTTTATAAACAAATAAATATAAATGTTTTATTGACATACAGGTTAAAATAATATACAATATTTAGGTGAATTATAAATTTTAATTCGTAGCTTATGTATTTATAACATAGGAAATTAACAATCAACTTAGACTTTTTAAATTCGGAGGGAGGGAAGTCCAATGTCAAAAACTGTAGTTCGTAAAAACGAAACACTAGAGGACGCTTTACGTCGTTTCAAGCGTGCTGTTTCTAAAAACGGTACAATTCAAGAAGTTCGTAAACGTGAGTTTTACGAAAAACCAAGTGTTCGCCGTAAGAAAAAATCAGAAGCGGCTAGAAAACGTAAATTCTAGTTATAAAACGCAAAATTTATTTTAGAAACTAAAATCTAAAGATTTCCCTCTTTTAGATTTAATAACCTTAGGAAATTTTCCTAGGGTTATTTTTATTTTCTTCTTAAAATTTTTATTTAATAAAATATAATTAAAAATATTTTGTTCGTATTTTTAATAAAAAATAAATATTATTTTCTAAATGTATGTATTTATGTTATAATAACCTTGTATAAAATATACAAAATATAATTTATAAACTTAAAAACAAACTTTTAAAATTTATATTTACTAGGAGAAAATTTATCATGACAAAAAGACGTGCTTTACTTAGTGTATCGGATAAGAAAGGATTAATTGATTTTGCTAGAGGTTTAGTTGAGCAAAATTTTGAACTTGTTTCTACTGGCGGAACTTTTACCGTTCTTAAAGAAGCTGGGATTGAGGTAAAACAAGTATCAGATATTACAGGATTTCCAGAAATTATGGACGGGCGTGTAAAAACTTTGCACCCAGCAGTACATGGAGGTATCCTAGCTAATCGTAGTTTAAATCACCACTTAGACGCTATTAAAGAACATAATATTAAACCTATTGATTTAGTCTGTGTTAATCTTTATCCCTTTAAAGAAACTATTGCAAAAGCAGATTGTACAGAAGAGTTAGCTATTGAAAATATTGATATCGGCGGGGCAACCATGTTACGTTCAGCTGCGAAAAATTTTAAAGATGTTATTATTGCTGTTGACCCTGATGATTATTCGGTAATTTTAGAAAAAATTGCTAGTAAAAGTGATGATTATGACTATCGCAAATCTTTGGCTGTGAAAGTTTTTGACCACACTGCAAGTTATGATAGACAAATTGTAAATTATTTTGTTGATGATAATATTGAATTAAGCTACACAAATAAAAAAACTTTACGCTACGGAGAAAATCCTCAGCAAAAAGCATATTTTTATAGCGACAAAAAGCCTGCTGCTAATACAATAGCAGGAGCTAAGCAGTTGCAAGGAAAAGAATTATCATATAATAATATTCGTGATGCAGATGCGGCCTTAGAGGTTGTAAAAGAATTTTCACATCCAGCAGTTGTAGCCGTTAAACACATGAATCCTTGTGGTGTTGGAGTTGGAGAAAATATTTATGAAGCCTACACTAATGCTTACAAGGCTGACCCAGTTTCTATTTTTGGTGGAATTGTTGCCCTTAACGAAGAAGTAAGCAAGGAAATAGCAGAAGAGATGGTAAAAATATTCTTAGAGGTAATTATTGCTCCTAGCTATTCTAAAGAAGCCTTAGAAGTTTTACAAGTTAAACCTAATTTACGACTTTTAGTGTGTGAAACTACAAAAACACAGGCTGATACCTTGCAATATGTTTCTGTTTCTGGGGGTTTACTAGCCCAAACAGTAGATAGTTTAGGCCTAGCAGATGCAGAATTTAAGGTTGTAACAAAGAAAAAACCTAGTCTTGAAGAGGAAAAAGCATTTGAACTAGCTTGGAAAGTAGTAAAACATGTAAAATCTAATGCCATTGTTTTGGCAACGAGTAAATCTACAATAGGTATCGGTACCGGTCAGATGAATAGGGTTGGTTCTGCAAAAATTGCCTTAGAAAAATTAGACGGGCAGGCTAATGTTGTTCTTGCTTCGGACGGATTTTTCCCTATGGGAGATACGGTAGAACTAGCAGCTAAATTTGGCATAGGTGCAATTATTCAACCTGGTGGTTCTATTAAGGACCAAGATTCAATAGATGTAGCAAATAAAGAAAATATTGCTATGGTTACAACGGGCATAAGACATTTTAAACATTAATATAGGAATTTATTATTAATTATTTAAAAATTATTATTTTAAAAATAAATTTTTTCCAAAAGGAGTTTGTGTATGAAAGTATTGGTCATAGGACGTGGTGGACGTGAACACGCACTTTGTAGAAAAATAAAAAAAAGTAAAAAAGTTGCTGAGGTATTTGTTGCACCTGGTAATGACGGCATGAGAAATGATGCAACATTAATAGATATTACAGAATTAGATTTTGAAAAATTAAAAGATTTTGTAAAAAAAGAAAAAATTGATTGGCTTATAGTTGGTCCAGAAGAACCTTTGGTTAAGGGAATTTATGATGAATTAAGTCCGCTAGTTAAAGTTTTTGGTCCTGATAAGTACACGGCACAAATGGAAGGGTCTAAGTCTTTTGCTAAGGAAGTTATGACAAGATTTAATGTACCCACAGCCGCCTATGAAGAATTTACAAATTTATCTTCTGCCTTAGACTATGCAAAAAATTCTAAGTATCCTCTAGTAATAAAAAAAGACGGTTTGGCAGCTGGTAAGGGTGTGGTAATAGCTAATAACTTTGATGAAGCAGAGGAATGTTTAAAAAATTTTTATGGTGAAGAGATTTCTTGCAAGATTGTTATAGAAGAATTTTTAGATGGAGAAGAATTTTCTTTGATGGCATTTGTTAATGGAGAGATAGTTATTCCTTTTGATGAGATTGCCCAAGACCACAAAAGAGCCTATGATTTTGACAAGGGGGCTAATACTGGAGGTATGGGAGCATATAGTCCCGTTCCTCAAATTAGCAAGCAGGCTCGCAAGCAGGCTATTGATGAAGTCTTACTTCCTGTGTGTAGGGGTCTTGCTAGTGAGGGAACTTCTTATCATGGTTTCTTGTATGCAGGACTAATTGCTAGCCAAGACGGTGTTAAAGTAATTGAATTTAATGCAAGATTGGGCGATCCAGAAGCACAAGTTTTACTTGAAAAAATGGATAGCGATATTATGGAAGTTATTGAAAAAATTTATAACAATGAAGAAGTAAAATTAAAATGGTCAGACGATGCAGTGTGTGGCGTAGTTTTGGCAGCAGAAGGGTATCCAGCGTCTTATCTTAAAGGAATTGAACTAGAGAATTTTACTTTAAAGGATACTTGCTATGTAGCTGCCTTAGAAGAAAAAAATGGGACTTGGTTTTCAAATGGTGGCCGTGTTTTATTAGTTTGCGGACGTGGTAAAGACATAAAAGAAGCCAAAGCAAATGCTTATAAGGAAATTGATAGCCTATCCTTAAGTCCAAAATTATTTTTTAGAAAGGATATAGGAGATAAGGCGATAAAATAAATTTTGATTTGTAAGTATAGCAAAAATAAATAGCTATTTAGTGTCGGAATTTTTTAATATAAATTTTAATTTTAACCTAATTGAATATGAATTTTAATTGCTGCTAGAAGTTTTAAAACTTTTAAAATTGAAAATATAACTCAAGATATTCACTACATATCTTGAGTTTTTATTTTGTAATTTTCTATTTTATTTTTTAATTTTATAAACTTAGATATATTTTTAATTTTAAAGTTTATAAATATAATTTTTATACTATTAATATAGCAATAAAATATCCTAATTATTTATAATATTGTTAAAAATAAATAAGACGCAAGTTATATAAAAAACAAAAAGATAAGTTTTATTGAGGTAGGTAATACGGGGACTGCTATTCTTGCTGGAATTATAAAAAAAAGATTTGGTTAAATTTCATTGAGTGAATTTGATATAAATGTGAAAAAATTATAAAGTTTAGCTTTTATAAGTGCTGTAATAGAGGGTAATAAATGCTACTAAAAAGAGAACAGACTTGAGTGAAAATTAATTTTTACTTTTTATCTAAAAAATAAAAAATAACATAATAAATTTATATTCTGTTTTTTATTGAATTTGTTTTTTATATTAAATATTACTAAAAAATAGTGCAGATTTTTTATCTGCACTATTTTTATTTTTAAATTATGCTTCTAATGCTGCGTATGCATCGTTAAGAGTTTTCTTAAGAACATCAGCAGAATGTTTCATTTTAGCTAATTCATCTTCTGTAAGTTTTAATTCTACTACTTCACGAACACCTTCACGACCGATAATAGCAGGTGTACCGATATATAGACCTTCTACTCCGTAGTGACCATCGCAGTATCCAGATACAGCAAGTTCAGTATTTTCGTCACGTAAGATAGCTTTTACTATTGTCAATAATGAAATACCGATTGCATAGTATGTAGCACGTTTACGGTTGATAACTTCGTAAGCGGCACGCATAACTCTTTCTTCAATATTTTCAAAATCAGCTAGAGTAAATTTATTAGTTGATTCTAAGAATTGATTGAATTGTTTTCCGTAAACATAAACGTTAGACCAAGCGGCGAATTGAGTATCACCGTGTTCACCTAAGATGTAACCACGAACACTGTTAGGAGCTATATCTAATACTTCACCTAGCATGTAGCGGAATCTTGAAGTGTCAAGTGTTGTTCCAGAACCAACGATTTTGTTTTTAGGGAATCCTGTGAATTTTTGTAATGCGTTAGTTAATACGTCAACAGGGTTAGAAGCTATAACGATAACCCCGTCAAATCCAGAAGCTACGATTTGCTCAGACATGTCTTTAACTACCTTCATATTTTTGTCAACAAGGTCAAGTCTAGTTTCACCTGGTTTTTGAGGTAGTCCACCACAGATTACAATAACATCTGCATCTGCACATTGTTCATATCCACCTGATGTAACTTTAATAGGTGGAACTAAAGCTCCAGCATGGTTTAAGTCCATTGCTTCACCTTCTGCTTTTTCTGCGAAGAAATCAATTAAACCTAACTCTTCGCATAAACCACTTGAATATAATTGATATGCAAAACTCATACCTACCATACCAGCACCTATTAAAACGACTTTTCTGTTTTTAGCTTTCATAGAAAACTCCTCCATTATTATAATTATAAATTTTTATTTTTTGAAAATTAATGAAATTATTAATTTCCTTATGAATTAATTATAGCACATTATTTTTAAAAAAGAAAGCGAAATCAAAAAAAAGATAAAAATTTTTTAAAATAAAATAATGAGTTTAAATTTTATGCTTTTTACTTATTTTTTCTATTTAAAAAATGAAGCTAATTTAATTTTACTTTATATAATTTATATAAGAAAATTTGGTAATATTCGAAATATATTTTACTTGAGATAAAAAAATGGTTTATAATAAATTTTTATTTCTTAATACTAGACTTTATAAGTTTTATTTGTTAGAATTATTATATTGATGAAAAGGTTTCAATTTTACAAATTAAATATTAAATAAAACAAGATTGAGGAGTGATTATATATATGGGAGTATCAACGATTTATGACGTTGCCAAGGAGGCTAAGGTTTCTATGGCTACTGTATCTAGGGTTGTTAATAATAATCCTAATGTTAAAGAAGCGACAAGAGAGAGGGTAAAAGAAGTAATTAAAAGACTTAAATATACTCCGAATGCAGTTGCAAGAGGTTTGGCTAGTAAAAAAACTACAACTATTGGGATAATTTTACCAGATATTTCAGACTTGTCTTCTTCTGAAACGGTTAGTGGAATTGAATCAGTAGCCAATATGTATAAATATAATGTTATTTTAGCTAATTCTACTAGTAGCAAAGAAATAGAACGTGATATTTTAAATTCTTTTATGAGTAAGCAGGTTGATGGAATTTTATATGTGGGAGATTCTATGCCTGAAAGCACTAAGTCTTATTTAGAAGATTTGGACGTACATTTAGTTTTATCTGGGAATATAAGTACAGATAATAAATTTTATTCTGTGAATATTGATTATGAAAAGGCTAGTTATGATCTAACAAAAGAATTTTTAGAAAAAGGTCGTAAAAAAATTTCCTTGATAATTAGTTCCTACAATTCTCAAAAAGCTCAGCGTATTATTAGTGGTTATAAAAAAGCTCTTTCTGAATTTGCTATGGAGTTTGATTCTAGTCTAATTATTGAGGGTTATAAAACTTATAAAGATAGTGAAAAACAAGTTTTTGTACGTTTGAAAGATTTAGGGGCAGAAGTAGCAATCACCATGTTTGATGAAGCGGCTTTAGCAATCTTGCATCAAGCACAAGATTTTAAAGTTGCAGTTCCTAAAGAGTTAGAAATAGTTTCTTTTGAAAATACTAAGTTGGTAGATATGACAAGACCAAAAATATCAACAGTATTCTGTCCGATATTCGATATTGGAGCAGTATCTATGAGAATTTTAACAAAAATTATTGATATTGAAAAAGCTAAGAAAAAAGATAAGGAATTTGACGAGGGAGACTTAGAAGAAATTAAGGCTAATAATAATCAACTATTCCTACCACATAGAATTATCCACAGACAAACAACAAAATAATAAATTATCTAAGCCCCAGCAGAATTTTTGCTAGGGCTTGTCTTATTTTAATAAAAATAAATTTAATAATCTAATAAGTAAAATAAAAAATTTTTTGAAATTACAATAAAATTTGAAAAATAAGAGTATAATAAAAAACAAGGAAGTTAAATTCCTTGTTTTTTATTAACCTAAAACTCCGTATAATTAATTTATATATTTTATTTAAATAAAAAGCTAACAAGACCTTAAACTATTTTTCTAAAGTATTGCTAGTTTTTAGAAATTTATGAATATATACCTACTTAATAATAGCTAGTTTTTTATTCTTTAGGTAGTAGTAAGTAAATATCAGGGAAAGACCAGTAACTAGCCAAGTAGCTAAGTCAGCAAGACATATTGCTAAATAACCGTAAGTTCCTGTGAATAAAAAAACGACGATTACTCGCATAAGTAGTTCTATTATACCTGCAAACATGGCAGTTATAGCAAAACCGTAACCTTGTAAAACATTTCTATATAGTATTAGGAGTGCTAAAATAGGATAGCCCCAAACTACCGTATGAAAATAAGTAGTCGTAGCTTTTATTAGTTCTGGATTTTTTTCTTCTGTAAATAAGTTTGCGACCTGTTCACCAAAAGTTATTATTAAAAATGCAGCAAATATACTTATAGCAACAGAAATTAGGGCTGTGTAATTTACCCCTTTTGTAATTCTTGTGAATTTTTTTGCTCCGAAGTTTTGGCTGGTGTAGGTAGCCAAGGCACTACCCAAAGCCACATAAATATAGAGTACTATATTTTGAATACGAATTGCAACGCTAAATCCTGCTATGTGTTCTGTTGAAAAACCATTTAAAAAACTTTGAACTACAATTACACCAATTCCTGTAAAAGAAAACTGCATACCCATTGGTATACCCTGTAAAAGTAAATTTTTTAATAATTTTTTTTCGATAATTTTTTCTTCTTTTTTAATTCTTAATTGAGGGTATTTTATTATTATAAAGATGTAACAAGTTATGGCAGCTATTGTTTGACTAATAATAGTTGCAAAAGCAGAACCAACGATACCGTATTTTAAAATTGCTACAAAGATATAAACCAAGCTGGCGTTACTAACAACAGAAATTCCTAAAAATATAAGGGGTGCAAAACTATTTCCTATACTTCTTAATATTCCAGCAAATAAATTATAAAATAAATTGGCGATACATCCCAAATATAAAACAAGTAAAAAATTGTGAGTCATATCAAATAAATTTTCGGGAGTATTCATAAGTTTTAAAAAGTAGCCGTTAGTAAGTGATAAAATCATACTAAAACTCAAACCGACAATAATACATAAAATAATAGAATTATAGGCATATTTTCTAAATTTTACAAAATTTCCTGCACCGAAACTTTTAGCCATATTAATACTGAAACCCTGGGTAATACCGATAATAGAACCTATAACAACAAAGCTGACAGTAGAAGCAATACCTATAGAAGCAAGAGCCTCTTTTCCGACATACTGACCTAAGATTATCGAGTCAATAATTAGGTAGAGATTTTGCATAAGTCCACCAATAAAAATAAACAAAGCAAAGTTTAATATTTGTGGCAAAATTTTGCCTTTTGACATATCATTCATAAGCTACCTCCAATAAAAAGCACTCAATAATTTTATACCTAATAACAAATAAAATCAATAGTAAAATAGGATAATAAGAATTTTATTAAATAATTATTTAATTTAAAACTCTTTCAAAGTGAAATTATTACATTTGTCATATTTTTTTATTATATCCTGTACTGAAAAATAATTTTATTTTTTATTACAATGTTTATAAGGGATAAAGCAAGGAGGGAAATTATGTTATTATCTGTTAAAAATTTAAGTAAAAAAATTGGAGATAAGGAGATACTAAAAAATATTTCTTTTGATGTGAAGGCTGGTGAGTGCCTTGCCCTGATAGGACCTAACGGAGCAGGAAAAACAAGCCTGTTCAAACATTTATTGGGTCAAATGCAGGCTTCAAGTGGGAGTATCAGAATAAGCAATAAAGAAGTTTCGGATATAAGTTTAAAAGAAGAAATTGCTATTTTGGGGCAAGAAAATTCTGTGCCGAAAAAGTTAAAAGTAAGAGAATTAATTGAGTTTTGTCAGACCATTTATAAAAATCATCTTTCTTTAGCTGAAATAGATGCCATTTTAAATTTTTCTTCGGAACAAAAAAATCAGTTGGTTAGTAAATTATCCGGAGGTCAAAAGAGATTTTTATTTTTTATTTTGAGTTTGATAGGCAAGCCTAAAATTTTATTTTTAGATGAACCAACTTCTGCCATGGACACTGAAACTCGAATACGTTTTTGGGGAATAGTTAATGACCTAAAATCAAAGGGTATGACAATTATTTATTCTTCTCATTACATAGAAGAAGTTGAACACACAGCAGAGCGTATTTTGGTATTAAATAAGGGAAGTTTAATAAAAGATACAAGCCCCTACGCTTTGAAATCTGAAGACTTAGAAAAAGAATTTACTATTCCTAGCAAATATCTACCGCTTATAAAAGAAATAGAATTTATTAAAAACTTAGAAATTAAAAAAGATAATCTTGTTTTTAATACAAAAAATGCAGATGAGATTTGGAATATTTTAAAAAATTCTTGTAGTCTGAATGAAATAGAAATACAAAATCGAACTTTACTAACGGCAATATTTGAAAATACAAAGGAGGAAAAATAAGATGACTAGTTTTTCAGCTTTATTAAAAACAGAGTGGCTTTTATTTAAAAGAAATTTATCATTATTTATTATGGGAATTGGTCTGCCTGTCATGATATTTCTACTTATGTCGTCTATCTTGACAAAATCTTATCCAGCAGAGATTATTCCCAATGTAATAAAATATATTATGATAGCAATGTGTATCTATTCTAGTATTTCTTTTTCTATAATATCTTTTCCTATGATGGTTGTTGAAGATAGGAATACAAAATGGTTTGATTTTTTAAGTATGAAACCTATTAAGATTTGGCAGTATTATCTGGTTAAAATTTTAAGAATAGTGGCTAATTTTGTTATTGCTATAATCTTTGTTTTTTCTATCGGTTACCTTGTTAAGGGGGTAAAACTTTCTGCTAGTGAATGGTTGATTTCTTTTCTAATTATTCTATTTGGTTCAATTTGTATGATGGGAATTGGTTTTTTATTAACACTGGTAAGAACTTCTGAACAGGTTGCAGCTTTTAGTAATATAATACTTATATTTTTATCCATGATTAGTGGCTTGTGGTGGCCGATAGATACTTTTCCAGAATTTTTACAAAAAATAGCAAAATTAACACCGACTTATCATATCAATAATATGGCAAATGAATTTTTAAATAAAAAAGCCTTTGCTAGTAACTCATTTTTCGTCTTAATAGCCTATTTTTTCGTCTTAGTTTTTATTACCCTACTACTAAGAAAAAGATATAGGGCTTAGTAAGTTTATTGTGGTATAATTTAGGAAAGAATTTTTTAAAGAGGTACTTATGAATTTATTTTCTGTCTCAAAAGAAAAATACAGTTTAATGTTTTATATTTCTTTATTTTGGCTAATTTTTCCTTTTTACTACACCTATACAGGTGATTACCCTGCTTATATGTTTTACTTAACAGTTATAATGGGATTTTGCTATATCGCTTCACTCTATCTAGAAAATAAATTTATTTCTTATCTTATGTGGAGTTATATGTGCCTTTATTCTTTGGCTAGTGCTTTAATTTTTTCAGTATTTAATAGTATGATGTTTATTTATCATAGTTCTCTGATAAATTATAAGTATAAGGATACCAATATAAAATCTTTTAGACACCTTAGTTTTTTTCTCTGTATAGCCATAATTTATATAAATTACAGCTTATTAAGTAATGCAAAATTTTATGAGCGTTTTGTTGGTCTTGTCCTAGTTACGCTGTGTTTAATTATGCACCTATCCGCTAGACTTAATATTTTAACGGCTGAGAAGGAATATGAAAAATTAAAACACAATGAATATATTAATAATCTTCTTGCAGAAAATGAAAGAAATCGTATAGGTCGTGATTTGCATGATACACTGGGTCATGTTTTTGCAACTTTGAGCCTAAAATCAGATCTAGCCATAAAATTTTTGGAAAGAGAAAAATACCTAGAAGCTAAACAAGAAATAGCAGAATTTAATAGCATAACAAAGGATACTTCAAAACAAATTCGTCAGATAATAAATAATCTAAATTATAGAACTTTAGAAGAAGAACTTTATCTAACCAAAGAAATTTTAGACTTGGCAAATATAAGATTTGAAATTCATGAAAATTTTGCTAAGGGCAACCTATCTCCGATAGAACAGTCAACACTTGCTATGGTACTAAGAGAATGTATCAATAATATTTTAAAACATAGCGAAGCAACTTTTTGTAAAATAACTTTTCAAGAAGATGTAAAAGAATTAGCCTTTTATATAGAAGATAATGGTAAGGGTTTTGGGAATTTGACTGGTAAAGAATTAAAAAGTATTAAGGAAAGAATAATACTAGTAGACGGTAAGGTCGCAATAGAAAATATAAAAAATCCGACACAGATAAAAATAACTATTCCAAAAGGAGTAACAAAATGAAAATATTACTAGCAGAAGACCAAAGTATGTTAAGAGATGCCCTAGCCAAACTTTTGCTTTTAGAAGATGATGTAAAAAATGTTATTCAAGCAAGTAATGGTGTAGAAGCCCAAGACTTATTAAGCCAAGATAATTTTGATGTTGCAATACTAGATGTAGAAATACCGGTCAAGACAGGTTTAGACGTCTTAGAATATATCAAAGAAAATAATATGGCTACCAAGGTAATTATCGTTACAACCTTTAAAAGAAGAGGTTATTTCCAAAGGGCAATAAAAAATAATGTTGACGCCTATGTTTTAAAAGATAGGTCAATAGAAGAATTGATGACTACTATCAGGAGAGTTTTGCAGGGAAAAAAAGAATATTCACCAGAACTTATGGAAAATATTGTTTTGTCTGATAATATTTTATCAGCCCAAGAAATAAAAATATTATTGCTTATTGAAAGTGGTTTGAGCAATAAAGAAATTGCTAAAAAAATGTATCTGTCAGAGGGAACGGTAAGAAACTATATTTCTAATATTCTAAATAAACTTGATGCAAGTAATAGGCTAGCAGCTCTTAATGTGGCTAAAGATAGAGGATTTTTATAAACTTTAGAATGGCGAAAATTTTAAAATTATTTTAAATATAAGTTATCTTTATAAAAACTTTAGAAAAAATGCAAGAGTAAGAAATTATTTCTAATATTCTAAATAAACTTGACGCAAGTAATAGACTAGCAGCTCTTAATGTGGCTAAAAACAGAGGGTTTTTATAATTTTTAAAACGGCGAAAACTTTAAAAATTATTTTACATATAAGCCAAGGTCTAGCTAATATTTTATAAATATAAAGATATATAATAAAAGGCAAAAAATTCTACAAGGTGCAGAGTTTAGCAAAAACACTTTACAAGTTTCAACATAAATATTATTTCATTCACTTAAAAATTTAAGATATAATTTACTTTATAAAAAACTACCGATTTTATAAAAATCTATAAAACAAGGACTGAACTTTATCTTTTTATAATCAATACTTTAAGAATTGTATAACTTGTAGTTATTTTTAAAATCCCTATTTTTACTAAGATATAGTTTTATAAAATATTTATCTAAAAAATTATTTTAGTACCCTACAAATAATTTCTTGTTAGAGAGCAAATATTTTATAGGACTATATTTTTTTGCTATAATTAGTATGAAATTTATTTTGAGGAGATTTTAATGAAACTTATATCGTGGAATATTGATTCTTTAAATGCGGCACTTACTAGTGATTCTGCTCGTGCTTTGTTATCAAGAGATGTTATTAATACTTTAGTAAAAGAAGATGCAGATATAATTGCAATTCAAGAAACAAAATTATCAGCAACTGGGCCCAGCAAAAAACATTTAGAAATTTTAGCTGACTACTTCCCAGCTTATGAAGTAGTTTGGCGTTCATCGGTAGAACCTTCCCGCAAGGGTTATGCAGGAACAATGTTTTTATACAAAAATACCCTGCCCCAACCAATCCTAACTTATCCAAAAATAAATGCACCGACAACTATGGATAGTGAGGGTCGTATCATAACTTTAGAATTTGCAGAATTTTTTGTTACGCAAGTTTACACACCAAATGCTGGCGATGGTTTAAAAAGATTAGCCGAAAGACAAGAATGGGATATTAAATATGCCGAATACTTGGCAGAATTAGACAAGCAAAAACCAGTTTTAGCAACAGGAGATTATAATGTTGCCCACAAAGAAATTGACCTAGCCAATCCAGCTAGCAACAGAACATCACCGGGCTTTACAGATGAAGAAAGAGACGGCTTTAGCAAGTTGTTAGCCCGAGGTTTTACAGACACATTCAGATATGTTCATGGCGACATCAAAGACGTTTATTCTTGGTGGGGACAAAGGGTAAAAACTAGCAAGATAAACAATACTGGCTGGAGAATAGACTACTGGCTAGTTAGTAATAGACTAGCCGATAAAGTTAGAGTATCAGAAATGATTGACTCTGGTGCAAGACAAGACCACACACCTATAAAATTAGAAATAGATTTAAATTTTTAAAATTATAATTTCTTTATTTTATTTTTAATATGTGCTATTATGAAAGAGGTATAATAAAACAAGAAAGAGGTGTTTTAAATGCAAAAATTTTCAAGAAAATGGGAAAAAATTTGTGCTTGGATAGCTAATATTATCATGATTTTATTTTCAACCTTGCTTGCTTTCGTAGTTTTTAGTGGCGAACTTAGTGATTTAGTTAATAGTCAAGAATTCAAAGGAGCTTTTGAAGAAGGTTTAAGAAGTTCTAATAGAGCATCTACAAATTATGATTTAAATTTTTTATTGTCGAGCATAACTACATTTTTAAAAATTTATACAATAATCATTGTAGTAATAACAGTTCTTGCTATAATTTTTAGTTTCTTAATGAAGAAAAGAATATTGGCAGGAGTGCTATTTTTAATATTAGCTATACTGACATTTTTAGTAACAGTTGCTTGGCTATTCCCAGTATATATATTATACCTAGTTGTAGCTATAAGGTTATTTATTAGAAAACCAAATGATGATTTCAATAATTTCTCAAATAATAGTGAAGATAATAAAAATATTGAAGTTGATAAAATAGAATATATTTAAAAAAATCCCGTCTAGGCGGGATTTTTTTATCCTAAAATACAAAATTACAAATAATTATTTCATAAATTAAAAAAATTTTTTTCAGTAAAAAATTAAACTCGAGTCTTTAAAATTAAAACTCGGATTTTTATTTTTAAAAACAAGTAAAAAACCTTATTTTTATACTTAAAATTATAAGTATAGGAGTGGAGATTATTTTCTTGATATATTAATAATATATGCAGGTTTTAAAATGAAATTATTATTAATAGTAGCTATATTAAGCATAAGGATAAATATATTTCAAATTATTTTTAAGAAACTAAATGCAAATTTTAAAATAAAATCATTGCAAGAACTAACAAAAAATTTAGTTTTTACAATGATTTTTTATTTTGAATTAAATTTATTTTTTCAAATGCTAAATTAAAAATTTAGTCTGCAACAACTTTCAACTGCCCCAAGATAGTAAATAATTTTTCTTGGGCTTCTTCCAAAGTGAAGCTAGTTTTTAGCAACCAGTAGCTAACAAAGGCAGTAATTCCTCCCGAAAAAATATGAATGTAGGAAGTATCAATTTGCATTGAAGTTCCATCAACTCCTTGCATATTAGCAGAAATCAACATTTCATTAAAAGCGGCATAAAAGGCTGCTGGCTGACTGGTTAATAGTTGATAAATTACAAAACGATGTTCTTCAACTGCCCTCAGAATATTATCTAAAAATAATCTGTTTTCAGCTTCTGTAATACTAGCTAAGTCTTTGACAAGTGGTTTACAGGCCTGCTCGATTGAAAAAAGAATTTCTTTTAGCATACTGTCGTAAAGATGTTCTCTAGTTTCGTAATGTTGATAAAAGGCATTTCTTGACACTTGGGCTAGGCTGCATATTTCCTTAACAGAAATTTTAGTTATTTCTTTTGTTTGTAGTAATTCTAAAAATGCTTTTTGCAAGGCTAATTCAGTTTTTTTAAAACGTAAATCTTCTTTCAAAATGACACTTCTCCTTTTTTTGTCCTGTAAGTTACAAATTGTTCGAAACTGTAAATTGACGAAGTCAAATGACAGATGTAATATATAAAATATAACAGAAAGAAACTTAGAAAGCAAATAGCAACTTGTTCAAGTAAAATTTTAAATTTAAAAATTTTATTGTTAAGTATTTTTTATTTGCTTAATCAAGACTAAATATATTTTTGTAGTTTGATTATTAATAAAAAATATTTCTGTTAGTATAAATAAAATTATATTTGAAATCGAAAGGTTGGTATATTATATGAAAAAACAAATGAAAATTGTATTACAAATGGTGTCAGGTTATGGTGGAGAATTTAAAACATGGCGTTTACCAGAAGCTAAGGCAGATGCCTACACTGATATGGATTTATATGTTGAAATGGCACAATTAGCAGAAAAAGGAAAAATTCATGCTCTATTTATGGCAGATACTCCTGCCCTTGTTAATGATTTGACTAATGACAGTCCAATGCACTCGATGGACCCCCTAATAGCCATGACTTCTGTTGCTCGTGCGACAAAAAATATTGGTCTTGTTGGAACATTTTCAACAACATTTAATGAGCCTTATAATCTTGCTCGTCATCTCAAAGCACTAGATGTTGTTAGTCATGGTCGTGTTGGTTGGAATGCAGTAACAACTTCAACACCAGCAACAGCTGCAAACTTTGGAGCTCGTTTAAAATCTAGTCATGAACGCTATGGTAGAGCAAACGAAATGATTGAAGCTGTGCAAGGTCTTTGGGGTTCATGGGGCAAAGATGCTTATGTTCACGATAAAGAATCTGGTACTTTTGCTGACACTAGAAAAATTCGCGCCCTTAACTATAAAGGAGAGTATGTTCAAACACAAGGTCCACTACCTATTCCACCGTCAGATCAAGGGCAACCACCTATTTTCCAAGCAGGACCAAGCCCAGAAGGTATTAAACTAGCAGGACGTTTTGCATCTGGAGTTTATGCAAATCCATTTAGTATTGAAGAAGCTCGTGAATATAGAAATATGTTAAGAGAAAGTGCAGTTGCTCATGGACGTTTAGCTGATGAGATAAATGTTTTCACAGGATTTATGTTTACTATTGCAGACAGTAAGGAAGAAGCACTTGCCCGTCGTAGAAAAGTATTAGAATTTGATAAACAAGAATTAGCTCATCGTTTAGCCTATCTTGGAGCCATGGTCGGATTAAATTTCCAAAGTATTGACCCTTATCAACCAGTTCCTGAAAGTTGGTTAAAATCAGCCTATGCCAATCCACACGACCCACGTTCTTACCGTGCCTTAGAAGTTTTAAAAGAAGGCTATTCACCAGTTGACACCCTAGCCCATGGAGTTATTAACTATCACCCGGTAGTTGTAGGAACAGCAAAAGATGTAGCCGACTTCTTACAAGAATGGTTCGAGTCAGGAGCAACAGACGGATTTTCAATAGTTCCAGATTTAGCCCATGACGGAGTTCGTGATTTCGTAGAAAAAGTTGTACCTATTCTTCAAGAACGTGGAATTTTCCACAAAGACTATGAAGGTTCAACTCTGCGTGAAAATCTAGGTCTACCTTATCAATACGGCACTAGAGAAGAAAAATAAATAAATATGAGTAGTGAAGAATTTTCTTACAAGTTAAGTCTTCACTACTTTTTATTTTTCAAATTTTATTTTAATAATTAATTTATTTAAAAATCTCAATAAAATAAAAAATATTTTTACCAATCAAATTTAAAAAAATTATAATAATTTTTAATCAAGATATTAAAAAATAATTTTATACTTAGATAAATCACCCCAAAAATATTAAAAATTAAATTTCACTTTACTTATAAATAAATTACAAAATTTTAAATTAATAATTAGAAATTTATTTCCCAAGCTATCAAATAAATTTACAGCCATAAAATTTTACCCTAAAAGTTTTAATATTAACTTAGAACTTATTTTTGCAGATGTAATTAAAGAAAATTTTTGAATTTCTCCTCTTAATAAATTAGAAAAATTTAGAAATTTATTTCCCAATCTATCAAATAAATTCACAGCCATAAAACTTTACCCTAAAAGTTTCAATATTAACTTAGAACTTATTTTTGCAGGAAGAATTAAAGAAAATTTTTGAATTTACCCTCTTAATAAATTAGAAAAATTTAGAATTTTATTTTCCAAGCTAACATAAAAATCCCAAAGAATAAAATTTTTTAGCCTCTGGGATTTATTTTTTAAATAATTTTATTAATTTTTAAATTTGCCAACTAAACTACTAGGTAATTTGCTCGTAATACTTTTTGTTATAAAAAATAGGATTATTAAGAACAAGCCTTTAATTATATTAAAAGGAATAATACCGTAGGCTACGATAGTTTTAACATTAGTTACTATGTCTGATAAGTTTATTATGTAACCGTACAGGGGTAATAAAATAAAATAATTCATTAAAGACATTACTAATGTTATAGCTACAGTTCCTACTATTCCACCTATAATAGTTTGTACATTTCCTTTTTTATAAAAATATACTAAGCAAGTTAAGAATACAAACTCAACTATTATATTGGCTATACTTCCTGTTGGTTCGTGTGAAATTAAGGAGAAGTGCAGGAAATTTTTTAGTAATGATATTACTAAAGTTTGTTTGTAACCTAATATAGATAAACCTACAAATATAGGAATAAATGATAAATCTAAAGTTAAAAATGGTGGCAAAAAAGGCACAGCCATTTTCACTAAAGATAGAATAAGAGAAACTACTGCAAGAAGTGCAGTTAAAATAAGTGTATGTGTATTTTTTTTATACATATTAACCTCTTTCCTATCTTCTAAAGGCAAAAAAATAACGTATTCAAAATTGAATACGAGGCATAATGGTACAACAAATAAACTTTCTACAAAGTTACCTATGACCTATCTTCTACCATCCAGACTATACTGTCGGTTTTGGAATTGCACCAAATCAGCTTACGCTCGCAGACTTTACTGCCGATCGGGAATTTCACCCTGCCCCGAAGATAATATTAAATTTTATAGCTAAATTATAGCTAAAAAAATATTCTTTGTAAAGTAATAAGTTGTATAAATAAGCAATTAATATTTAAAAAATGGATGCTAAATTTACAATTATTCTATAGTAATTTGTAATTGTAGAAAAAACTTTTAAAAAATGGTATATTAAAGCTAACCTTATACATAAAGGAGGATAATAAATGAGTACTTATAAAATTCTGGTTGTAGATGATGAAAAACCCATTGCTAAAATATTAGAATTTAATTTAAAAAAAGAGGGTTATGAAGTTGTCATGGCTCATGACGGAGAGCGTGCAGTTGATTTAGCCTTTAGCGAAAATCCAGATTTAATTTTACTTGACTTGATGCTACCAAAAAAAGATGGTATGGAAGTGTGTAGAGAAGTTCGTAATAAAATGAATGTTCCTATCATTATGTTAACAGCAAAAAATAGTGAAATAGATAAGGTCTTAGGTCTTGAGTTTGGGGCTGATGATTATGTAACAAAACCATTTTCAACTAGAGAACTGATGGCAAGAGTAAAAGTTAATTTAAGAAGAACTGCCAAAGCTAACGAGGAAAAAGCTGAAGAAGAAACTGATGAATTAAGAATTAAAGATATAGTTATTTATCCAGAAGCATATATAATTAAAAAACACGGAGAAAATATTGATTTAACTCGCAGAGAATTTGAATTGTTTTATTACCTATTCCAACACAAAGGACAAGTTTTAACAAGAGAAAATTTATTGCAGACAGTTTGGGGTTATGACTATTTTGGAGATGTCAGAACCGTGGACGTTACAGTAAGACGTTTACGTGAAAAGATAGAAGATGATTCAGCAAATCCAATTTATATTGCTACTCGTAGGGGGGTAGGATATTTTATGGGAGTAGATGAATAATGGCATTGGAATTAAAACGTAAAAAAAGATTTTTTTCATCAATTCGTTTTAAATTCGTAATAGTCTATGTTTTAGTTAATATTATATCCTTACAACTTGTTGGAGTTTATTTTACAACGCAACTGAAATCAAAAAATATTGCTACCTTTCAAAATACAATAGTAGAGCAAGAGAAAAAGTTAAATTATAACATTTTAGAAGAAATGGTAAAAATACCGACAAGTGCCGACAAGTTAGCCATAGAAACCAACATAAAAAAAATAGCTACCGAGTTCACAACTACAAAATTATCACTGCTAAATATAGTTGATAATGAAATGACCATAGTTGCATCGTCAACAACAGACGGAAGTAAAAATTATTCAGGCAAACGTTCTGTTGACCCTATCGTTAGGCAGGTAATCAAGACAGGAGAAAGTGCCAGCAAAGAACAGACTGATGACAGTGGCAAAGTCTACTGGGTTTATGTAACACCGGTAAAAAGTGATGACCAAATTTTAGGAGCTATCTACATAGTTACAGATATTGGTAGTGTCTATGATGAAATTGCCGATATGTCTAACCTCTTGCTTATAGCAACTGTATTTTCTATTTCGGTGGTAACTTTTATAGGATTTTTTGCTTCAAAAACTATAACAAACTCTATCGAAAAAATGAGTTCTCAGGTAGATAATATGGCAGAGGGAGAATACGGAAATATTATTGGCATAAATACAAATGATGAAATTGGAGATTTAGCCATAGCCTTCAACCAAATTTCAAAAAAAATTAAGGAAGAACAGGGCATTACAGAAGCCGAAAGAAGAAAGTTATCAACTATTATAAGTAGTATGATGGACGGAATTATTTCAACCGATAGTAGCGGAAAAATAATTTTGATAAATCAAAGTGCCAAAGAAATGCTAGCCTATGATGAAGATTATATATTCATAGGTAAGGATGTTTTAAAGATATTAAATATTACAGAATACCAAACAATTTCAGAAATATTAGAAGCAGAAGACAGTCTTTTAATATCTATAAATGAAAATGATGAAGAGTTACTTTATAGAATAGAATTTACTCAGGTTATAGCAGAAGACCCAAATGAATTTTATTCTTTATCAAAAGTAGACGGTTATATCATAGTCTTGTACGATGTAACCGAAAAAGAAAGACAAGAAAAAGAACGTAGAGAATTTGTATCAACCCTATCTCACGAACTTAGAACACCACTAACAACTATGAATAGTTACATAGAAGCCTTAGAAGAAGGAGTAATTCACGACAAGGAATTAGCCCCAGCCTTTATAGACACTATTCATAAAGAAACTGTCAGAATGATTCGTATGGTAAATGAACTAATGCAACTCGGCAAGATGGATATAAAAGAGGAACATTACGACAAGGAACTTATGGATATAAATAAATTGGTAGAAAAAATAGTTGAACGTTTTAAAATGACCCACACCGATAAAAATTTTATTTTACATACACCAGAAGAACCCGTATTTGTTGATGGTGATTATGACAAACTTACCCAAGTATTCGACAACATAATAAACAATGCTGTCAAATATTCACCAAACGGAAAAAATATTGTTGTGCGTGTTAGACAAAACTACAATCAAAATAGGGTCAGTATATCCATAAAAGACGAGGGAATGGGTATACCACTAAGCCATATCGACAAAATATTTACCCGCTTTTACAGGGTGGATAAAAGTCGCCAGCGTAGCATGGGGGGAACAGGTCTAGGTCTATCTCTAGCAAAATCTATTATAGATGCCCACAGGGGAAAAATTTGGGCACAAAGTAGAGAGGGTTACGGAACTATTGTTTTTGTTATGCTACCTTCTGAAAATATGGCAGAAGAATGGTTATAGAGGTGAAATATGTTGAGAATTAAAAAAGAACGCATAAAAACATTTATTCTTCTAATTTTAATAAGTAGTAGCTTATTTTTAACCTATATAATAGTTGGCTACAAAACAAACTATGAAATACTAGGTGGTATCATAGAAGGTAAACAAGAAAATCAAAACATAACAAAAATACAACAAAATTCTCTGAACCTACTAAGTCCCTACATAATAATAAAAAACAATGTAAATGCTATGGAGGAACAAGCACTACCAAATACCATTACAAAAGTTTCTAATGTAGAAGCCATTAAAAATAAAAATAATATTTCTCAGATAATAAAAGAATTGTCAGACTTAGATGTAGAAGTTTCAAGAATTAGTAATAATTCTATTAATGACATAATAACTCAAAGTAAAAACTACTTTATCATGAAATATAAAAACGATATTGACACTCTGTCCTCACAGGTACTTTATTCAGATGTAGATAAGCAGGCAATCAATTTAGATATTGATACAATTTTGCTATCAGATTCTAAAGACAACATCCTTTATTTTTACAAAAATGGAACAGAAAACTATATGCAGGTAGTTTTTAAGGAAAATATTTATAAAAGAATAGATGATTTATTTGTTAAAAATTCAAAAACATATAACAAGTATGTAATAGCTGGGTCTAGAGATTTTTATGTAAAAAAAGTTGCTGACTATACCATAGATGAATATAATACCTACAAGGTTGATATCAAAGATGTTTTTAATGATATTTTTAGTGCTAAAGGAAATGTCAAAATTAGCACATTAGCTTCCGAAACAAAAGAAATTACAGACGGTTATTCTATTCTTAGACAAAATGCAGACAGCATGATTTACATAAATCCATCTAACATGATAAATAATGCCAGAATTTTAAAAAGTAGTGAGATACAGTCAGAAGCAACAAGTTTTTTAATTTCTAGTTACTTGCCAAATTCCTACTATTCAACTCTTGGAATTGACGGAGATACAATAAGCTATCAAGAAGTATATAAAGAAGGTTTTGCATTTTCTGATGATTTAACAAGTGATATTAAAGTAAAAGTTACTAAGGAAGGAGTAGCTCAATTAACTATTCCTAGAGTTCATAAAGAAGCCCTAGTTTCTTCTAGCAAGTTGCCACTATATCACTTAGAAAATATAGCTGTAGTATTAAATTATATATATGCGAAGTTAGATATAGAAAAATTTATGGATATGGAATTAGCTTATAAAAAAACATATAAGAAGGATAGAATTATATACAGTCCAGCTTGGTATATAAATTATGACGGTAAATATTATAAATTTTCAGACTTAAAAGAAAAAAGGGTTAAAGGTGAATTATAATGGATTGGGGAAAAATAAAAACATTATTTATATATTTATTTCTAGTCTTTAATTTAATCTTAATTTCGATCTACGGATACTTAGTATATAAGAACAGGGTTGTAAATTATCATGAAATAGAGGCTATTGTTGCCTCTATGAAAAATGATAATATTACTGTCAAAGAGGTAGATAACACCAAAGAAAATTTAGGTTATCTATCAGCAGTTATTAAAAGAGTTGCTGAACCAGATTTAAGTTCTAAAGTTGGTTCTTACTCTTATTCATTTGAAAGTAAAGACGGACTAGAAAAGTTAAATATTAAATTAGAAAAACCTTTGACAAATATTAATTCTCCAAATTATAAGGAAGTACTTAGCAGTTTTGTTAATGCAGACCTAACAAAAAATAAAACCTATGTTTTTGATGCTTATTTACCTAAAGAGCGTGTGGTGAATTTCCGTCAAACCTATGAAGGTGTGGTTATAAATTCTAATAAAAATGCCCTGATTCAGTTTGAAGTTGAAGATGACGGGAATATTTATAGACTTAGCCAAACAGCCTTTACAGATTTTAAAAAAGAAAATACGACAAATATAGCTTCTTATTCGCAGGTAATAAATAAGTTATACCACGAAAATCTTATCCCAAGGGATAGTGAAGTTAAGGCTACTATAGGGTATTATACCTATATTTCAAATGTAGAAAATCAAGTTTTAATACCGTCGTGGAAAGTAACCATAAGCGTAAAAAATAAAAATATCGAAAAAATATATTATGTTGATGCTATTAATATCAAGATATTAGATAAGAATGAATAAATATTTTTACAAAAAATATACTTGGTTAGAAGATAAGAAAATTTTTAATGTAAAAAATATAATAAAATATTTATATAAATAAAAAAAGACAGCCGTAAAGTTGTATTTTTTATTATTTAAACTTTTTAAATTTTTTATCAATGAGCTTTACAAAGATAATAAAAACTCTCAGAAATAATTTCTGAGAGTTTTTTAGTGTTCGCTGTTACCTTTTAAACTTAGCAACTCTTGTATTTGATTTAAAGAATATTCTAGCTGGTCTCGTTTTACATATAAAGAGCTGTATTCTCTTGTATCAATAATGCCAGCCTCTTTTAATATATTTGTTTGATAAGTTATTGCGGGGGGTGATACCTGGAAAAATTTACTTAGTTTTTTATTAGTATTTAAACCAAAACTAATCATTCTTAAAATATCTAATCTTGTATCATCAGATAGAGCCTTTAAAACTTTTTTACTAATTACTTCAGCTTTTTTCATTTTTTTAGCATAAAAAATTGAATCAAGACCTATGCAATAGATGGGTTTATTGTGGGTGTTGTTAAAAGTTGTATCACCTTCATTAGGTTTAGTAATAATGTTGATACGGTTAGCTCCAAACATCAGGGGAGCTACCTCTATTTCATTGCCACATCTTTCTGCTTCTTCTAAGGAAATTCTTTTTATATCCTTATATTCTCTTTGCAGGGCTGATAATTTTTCACTTCCTAAAAAGTTGATACTAGCCTTATAAATTTCTGCCTTATCCATAGCTAAAACTTTTTCTAATTTTTTACTGAACAAGTCTTCAGCTTTTGTGAAATAATTTAAGTAAATTGGATATATAGTTTCAAAAACTTTAAGGGTGTTAGCTATAAATTGGCTAGGATTTTCATATATTTGCAATAGATAGTATTTTACTTGACCACTTTCTTGTAGATTTTTTATAGCTTTTACAGTTTCAGCGTCATTACAAGCTGTTGAACCTATTAACATTTTTAATGTAAATTTTATTTCTTCATCAGTCAATGTTTTTATGGTAGCTAAAAATTCAGCTACATTTTCTATATTTTGTTTTTTGTATAGACTTCTATAAGTCATTTGTAACATGGGATAAAAAGGTGAACAGAATACATTATTAAAATCTAAAATGTGGGAACTAATTTCATTATATAGAGCCTTATATAGTGTGTAAAATTCAATAGTATCTATTTTATTTTGTTTTTCTTCTAAGCTAAACATATATTCTGGATTTAAACATTCAAGCCCGATTATGAAATCTAGCAACTGTCTTTTTTCTTTTGATGAAAATTTCATGATTTTATTCCTTATTTAATATTATTATAAGTATAATTTTACATTAAAAATTTATTTAATTCAATTTTTTAATTTTAATATAAGTAGGAAAAATAAATATTTTAATTTTTGAATTTATGTCAGTTTATATAATATTATGTTAGTTAAAAAATATTTTTATGGTATAATATGTAAATATAAATTTTAGAGGAAAATAAATAAGAGGAGATGTTTTTTTGAAAATATCTATATTGGCAAGTGGTAGTACGGGCAATAGTATTTATATAGAAAAAAATAATTTTCGCTGTCTTATAGACGCAGGTACGACCGGAAAAAGAATAACAGAAAACTTAAAAAAAATAGGTAGAGATATTAAGGATATAAATCATCTGTTCGTAACTCATGAGCATGTAGACCATATTAAGAGTGTTGGAGTTTTAGCAAGAAAATATAATATACCGATTTATGCCAACAAATTGACTTGGGAAAATATGAATATCGGTCAGATAGATACAGACTTAAAATTTCATTTTGAAAAAGATGAAACAAAAGATTTTGATGGAATTAGTATAAGTAGTTTTGGAGTAAGCCACGACGCAGCAAATCCACAATTTTACACCTTTGAAAGTGGCGGTAAAAAAGTTAGCATTCTTACAGATACTGGTTATATATCCGATAAAATGATAGAGCAAATTAAAAATTCTAATAGCCTAGTATATGAGAGTAACCACGAAGAAAATATTTTACTAAGTTGTTCATATCCCTGGAAAACAAAACAGAGAATATTATCTGACAGGGGACATTTGTCAAATACAGACGCGGCAAATTACCTAACAAAAATAATAGGAGATAAGACAAAAAATATCTATCTTGCCCACCTAAGTTTAGAAAATAATACTAAAGAATTGGCCTATATGACGGCAAGAGGAGTTCTATCTAACTATGGTTTTGACTGTGAAAATGATATAAATATTAAAGATACAGACCCGGAAGAACCGACCGACTTAATTTATATCTAATTTACTAAAATAAAATTTTAAGAAATTCATTAGAAGTCTATAAATAATAATTAAACATATATTTAAAGGAAACAGGAAATTTAAAACATATTCAATTAAATAATCAGAAAATTACATAATTTTCAGTAAAATATAAACAATTTACTATTGCAATTTGCTATAAAATCTTATAATATATATACTATGTTAAAAAATAATAACTACAAATCAGACTATTGATTTGTGAAACTCAGGGGAGGGGTAAATAGGTGAAAAAATTATTAGAAATTAAAAATTTAGAAACAGCATTTAGAATAAAAGATGATTATTTTAATGCAGTAGATGATGTAAGTTTAGACTTATATAGTAATGAAGTGTTGGCAATAGTTGGAGAGAGTGGTTGCGGTAAATCTACTTTGGCTACAACAGTTATGGGGCTACACAATGAAAACCTAACCCGCTCTACTGGAGAAATTATTTATAATAATAAAAATTTATTAGACCTATCTGAAGAAGAATTAAATAAGATAAGAACTAAAGAAATAGGAATGATTTTTCAAGACCCCCTATCATCTTTAAATCCACTACAAAGAATTGGGAAACAGATAGAAGAAGCTCTTGTATATCATACAGAAATGAAAAAAGAAGAACGTGAAAAACGTGTTATCGAATTATTAACACAAGTTGGAATACCAAATCCAGAGCGTTGTGCAAGACAGTATCCTCATGAACTTTCAGGTGGTATGCGTCAACGTGTTATGATAGCTATGGCCTTATCATGCAAACCGCAAATTATTATTGCCGACGAACCTACAACGGCGCTTGATGTTACAATTCAAGCACAAATTTTAGACTTGTTAAAAGAATTGCAAAGTGAAATTCATGCAGGAGTTATTTTAATTACACACGACCTTGGAGTAGTTGCCGAGATGGCTGACAGGGTTGCTGTATTTTATGCAGGACAAGTTGTGGAGTTAGGAAATGCAGAACAAATTTTTAAAAATTCTAAACATCCATACACAAGAAGTTTATTAAGAAGTATTCCCCAACTTGACGGAGAAGAAAATGATGCCCTTTATGCCATTGAAGGTATGGTGCCATCAATTAAAAATCTTGATAGACAAGGTTGTCGTTTTGCAGCTCGTGTGCCATGGTTAAAAGCAGAAGACCACGAAGAAAATCCAAAATTACATGAAGTAGAAGAGGGACATTTTGTTCGCTGTACTTGCCACGAAAAATTTACATTTCAGGGGGAGGATAAATAATGATAAAAATTGAAAATTTAAAAGTTCACTATCCAATCCGTGGTGGATTTTTCAATACAATTCAAAGTTACGTTCACGCAGTAGACGGAGTAGATATAGAAATAGGTGCGGGGAAAACATACGGACTAATCGGAGAATCTGGCTCTGGAAAAACTACTGTTGGAAAAGTTGTACTTGGTTTAGAAGAAGCAACGAATGGAACTATAACTTATAAAGACGAAGACGTAACTAAAAAAGCCAACAGAAAAAAATTAAACTATAATAAAGATGTGCAAATGATTTTTCAAGATGCCATGTCTAGTTTAAATCCTAGAAAAAGAATTATTGATATTATTTCTGAACCTATTAATAACTTTGATAACCTATCTGAAGAAGATACGAAAAAACGTATTTTAGAATTATTATCAATAGTCGGTATGGGTGAAGATGTCTTGTATAAATATCCATTTGAATTTTCAGGAGGACAAAGACAACGTATTGGTGTCGCTCGTGCAATAGCTTGTAATCCACGTCTTATAGTTGCTGATGAACCAGTTTCTGCCCTTGACCTTTCTGTGCAGGCACAAGTTCTAAACTTTATGAAAAAAATTCAAAGAGATTTTAATATTTCCTACCTATTTATTTCTCATGATTTAGGTGTTGTTAAACACATGTGTGATTATATTTATATCATGTATCGCGGAAGAATAGTTGAAAGAGGAACTCGTGATGATATTTACAACAATCCTCAACACATTTATACTAAACGTTTAATTGCTGCTATTCCAAGTACAAACTTAGACAAGGCAAAAGAAATTATTAAAATTCGTGAAGAAGTAGAAAAAGAGTATCAAAAACATCAAAATGATTATTTTGATAAGGACGGCAAAGTCTATGCTCTGAAAAAATTAACAGATACGCACTATGTAGCTATGAAAGGAGGGGAAAAATAATATGTGGAAAGTAATATTAAAGCGTGTTATCGTCATGATTCCTCAGTTATTTATTCTTAGTTTATTAGTGTTTGGTATGGCAAAATTAATGCCGGGCGACCCATTTTCAGGTCTTGCAGAAAATCCAAAAATTTCACAAGAACAAATCGAGCATATTCGTATGGCAAAAGGATTTTATGACCCATGGTATGAGCAGTACTGGCACTGGTTAAAAGATTTCTTTAAGGGTGATTTTGGTCTGAGTTATGTTACTGGTAAATCGGTAAATACCCTAGTTGGAGAAAGAATTTTTAATACCCTAAATCTTTCAATCCTAACAGCCATATTAACTTATGCAATAGCTATACCCCTAGGTATGTATGCAGGTAGATATAACAATTCAAAAGGAGATAAAGCTATCAACTTATATAATTTTGTAGCCTTGTCAGTTCCTAACTTTGTTCTTTATCTAGTTATGATTTTATTATTTGGTTTTCAATTAGGTTGGTTCCCAACAAGCGGTTCTGTTGATTTAGGTCTTCAACCAGGAACATTATCATATTTCATAAATAAATTACACCACTTAATCTTGCCAGCAACAACTATGGCATTACTAGGTACGGTTGGTACTATTCAATACTTGCGTAATGAAGTTATTGAAGCCAAACAAAGTGATTATGTTAAGACTGCCCGTTCAAAAGGTGTACCTATTAAGAGAGTATACTCAGGTCATATCTTTAGAAACTCTTTATTGCCGATAGCAGCTTTCTTTGGATTTACTATTACAGGATTATTTGCTGGTGGTATTTTTGTAGAAACAATTTTTGGTTATCCAGGTATGGGAGAATTATTCTTCAAGTCGGTAACAGATAGAGATTATAGTGTTGTTACAACATTAATGCTATTTTCAGGATTTTTAACACTGGTTGGTAGTGCTTTGTCAGATATTATCATGGCAATAGTAGACCCACGTATTAAGTTGGATTAGGAGGATTATTAAAATGACAGAAATTAAAAAAAATGAAGCTGTAACTAAATATCCTTCGGCATTTTCAGTTGTAGCACGTGAATTTAAAAAAGATAAGATTGCATTAGTATCATTAATTACTTTGAGTGCGATAATATTATTTGTTATTGGATTTAATATCTATATTCGTTTGACAGATTTATATGCCAGCTATCATGAAGTAAATATTTTAGATAGATTTTTATTACCGGGTGAAGATGGTTTCTTACTAGGTACAGATGCTGGAGGACATTCGGTGTTCGGCTGGTTAATGATGGGAATAGGAAATTCTCTTTTAATATCAGTTCTAGTAACTACTTTAACTGTTGGTTTTGGAACACTAGTAGGACTTACAATTTCTTACTATGGAGGAGCAGTAGATAATATTGCAATGCGTATTATTGACTTTTTAGTTATTCTTCCCTACCTAATGATTATCATAGTTTTCGTTAGTGTTTATAGGGGATATGGCGTGATAAGTTTTATCCTTATGCTTGCTATATTATCTTGGATGGGTTCTGCCCGTCTAGTACGTTCTAAGACTCTATCTGAATCAAGACGTGATTACGTTCTTGCTTCTAAAACTATGGGGACAAGTGATTTTAAAATTATGTTTAAAGGGATATTACCTAATATCGCCTCTATCATAATAGTAGAAGCAACCCTATTGCTAGTATCTAATATGGGTACAGAAGTAGCCCTAACATTTTTAGGTTTCGGTTTACCAGCGGGAACACCATCAATAGGAACTTTATTATCTTACGCTCGTGATGCTGATATTCTAGTTCATAGAATGTATATCTGGTTGCCAGCAGCCCTATCAATTTTAGTTTTAGCCTTATGCATAAACTATATTGGTCAAGCCCTACGTCGTGCCTTAGATGCAAGACAAAGATTATAAAAAAGAAGATTAGTTTTACTAATCTTCTTTTTTAGTGAGTAAATGTTTTTTAGATAAATTTTTAATGATATCTATATTTACTCAATTTCTTCCCTAGTTGTTTTTTCTTTTTTATGCTCTTTAAATATACTTCTAAACATTACTATAGCTGTGGTAATAGAAGAAATAGCAATTATTATTCCTAAAAATTCACTTTCAATAAAGTATTTATTTATAAAATAAATTAAAATATTAGTATATACAAGTATCTGATATTTGTCTGTAAACATTTTATCTCCTCCGCCTGCTTATATAAAATTTATTTTTTATCCCTTAATTATCTTATTATAACATATATTTTTTATAATTATAAGTCTATTTTTAATTTTATTTTATGCTAGTATGATAAAAAAGATTAGTATTTATAAAATTAGTAGACTTAGAAATAAAAAATTAAATTTTTATATTATTTGTCAAAAAATATTAGTTAAAGTATTTAATTAATATGCAGAATATATTTATAAGGATTGATAATATGAACTTGAAAAAATTATTTAAAATATCCCATATAGTTGATAATTTAAAAAATAAGAAAAAAATAAAAAATTATATAAGGATAACTTTATAAAATTTAATATACTTGTAAATACATTGCTAATAATTCTCATAAGTAATGATATCAGGAATAATCTTCAAGGTAAAACAATATTTACGATTATAGTCTTGTTATTAGTATCTTTATTTTTCAATAATTACATTTATGATTATAGAATTAATAATATAATAAAAATTTTAAGTTTGATAATGTTAATTTCATTATTCTTTTATTACAATGATTACCATAAGTGCTATATGGCTACGATAATTTTGATTATAGCAATTAATGTATTGCAAGATTTATTGTGATATAGTAAATTTTTGCTTTTAGGAGACGTGGCTATGATTAAAAATTTAATGTTTTTTATTTTTATTAAAAAAATATATTTATAAGAGAATTATCAGATATATATATTATCCTGTTCTTTTTCTGATAATATTAATGATAAAATTCAAAAAATTTGGATTAGTATACGAAAAAGACGACTAAGTAGTCGTCTTTTTAAATTTTCAAATTCAAATTTTACTACTAAACAGAAAAAATAATTTTATTATTTTTTATAATTATACTATTTTGCAAACGCAACACTCCTTATTGTACCATATATTTTTTAAATATAATACTTGTTTTTTGATTTTTTATATGTTATAATAAGAATGCAAATAGAAGAGATCACACTATTTAAAATATTAAAATTTTATTAATAAGGGGGACGATTAAAATGAATAAAAAAGTCAAAATTGCTAGTGCTATTTTAGCATCCAGCCTGCTTATCACACCAATCTCTGCTTTAGTTAGTAATTATGATAATGTGGCTAAGGCTGAGAATAGTAAACAAAAAAAGAAAGAGGTAGTGAGTAGAAAATTTTTATCTTCAGAAGAACATAAAAAAATAGTAGCTAAATTATATGAAGATAAACTTATCGATGACAATAAAAAGAAAGAAATAGAAAGTATATTACAGGATAGAAGCTTCGGGGGCTGGGTATGGGTTGAAAACTTTAGTGATGGGGCTAAAGATGTGCATATTCCAGGATGGTTGATTGCTGCTGGTTCTGTTGGAGGTGTAATAGCAGTAAATGAGGCTTTAGCAACTGTAGCAGCTTCTTCATCTTTAGTGGCTAAAATAATGGGAACTTCCTCTTATCGTGGTTTAACATGGCTTGCTAATTTAGCTGTAGGTTCTTTTACGTGGGACGCTATGAAAAATGGAATAGTTTTATACTACACTAATCCACAAGAAAAATTAATTTGTGCTTTTGGAAATTGCTACTATGATACTGTTTATACATTTAGTCATATGAGAATAGATTACTAATATGTTAAATGATATAATAAAATCTATCTTAAATTACAAGCAATTTTTTGATATATATGGCATAATATTAGTTACTATAAATTTAAATTTATTTTTTAGAATTGGAAGTAGCTGGCGTATAGGAAATTTCTATAATTTACACACTTTAAAAATAACTATTATATCCTCTATTCCGATAATTAGCTTAATATGTATAATAAGTTCAGATATGAATAAAGTAGCTCTGTTAAAAACAATAACTACATCTACTTTAACTTTAATGTTTTTTACTGTAATAGCAATAAAAATATTAAAAATTCATTATTTAAATTATAAAAATAAAGCTAATAAAAAAGACGACAAATAGTCGTCTTTTTAAATTTTCAAATTCAAATTTTAGTATTGAACAGAAAAAATAATAAAATTATTTTTTATAATTATACTATTTTGCAAACGCAACACTCCTTATTCTGCCATGTATTTTTTTAGATATAATACTTGTTTTTTGCCTTTGTATATGTTATAATAAAAATACAAATAGAAGTGATCACACTATTTAAAATATTAAAATTTTATTAATAAGGGGAGGCGATTAAAATTAATAAAAAATTAGCTTCAGGTCTTAATGGAATAGGTAAATTAGGTTCCCTTATATATAACGTTGCAAAACATCAAAAAAATTTAGGATATGGAAATGTAGAAGCCCTTAAAAGAGCTACTAGAATAGTATTAAAAAACTTCCCTGACAGAGATTTAGAAGCAATATATCAATTATTTGCAATTGATGGAGTAATAAGAAGTTGCACTTAAATAAATATATTATTTATATATTCTACTTATTTCCATTATCTATAACTATACAATTTTTAAATGCAATATTTTTAAAAAGTAATGTGATATATATAATATCTAATATTTTGTGTGCATTGTCAATTGGGGTATATTTATTTGCAATTTATTATAAGAAAAAATATAATAAAAAAGACGACAAATAGTCGTCTTTTTTAATGAAAAATATTTTTAACTCCCTAAATATATAAACTAAAAAATTTTTTAAATAATACAGTTTAATTTTAAAAGTGTACTATATAATTTTGCTTTAATTTAATAGTCATGAAAACTTTATAATCTAATGTTAATTTCCCTGTATTATTTATGTTTTTATCTTAATTAAATAGATGGCTGTTTTTCACTTTTTCCTTGCTTTATAATGTTTTATAAGCTATAATTAAAATGTAAGATATATCTTAGTAGAAAATATTTTAAAATATATTTAGTTGCAAATAAATATATTAAATTAAAAAATAAAGGAAAGAAATATCATAAAAAATCAAATCAAATTTACAAGTGCTGTTCTTTCAGCTAGTTTAATTATAGCTCCCATTATGCTTGGGAAAAAATTAGAGTAGCAGGAGGAGCTTTAGCATCTTTAGGGGCAGAGATACTAGGAATAAAAGGAGTGTCTGATAATTGTTTCGAATAAGTGATACAATAGCATTATTCATCGTAATATTCATTGTAATATTTTTATTAATAGAAAGTATTATATACAAAAAAAATATTTAAATTCCAGTAGAATTTTAACAAATTATTTATTGAGTAATAAAAAAGAATTAAAATATATAGCACATACTATTTATAATTGTAAAAATGAAATAGAAAAAATAAAAAAAATTAGAAAAATTTATAATTTAGATATATTGAATGCTAAAAAAATAATAAATAAAATTTATGAAATAAAAGACGACAAATAGTCGTCTTTTATTCGTTCATTCAAAATTATTTTTATTTCATAATAATTTATCCTCATATAAAAACATCCCTAATAAAGTAGAGGAGATTTAATCAAAAAAACTTTCTTGCTTAAATTTTTTAGTTTTCATTTCTTCTATTTCTAGCAAGTCTTTTTCTTGTCCGAAAATAAAGTCATCATTTTTCTTATAATTATCACTTTTAACTTTTTTACTTAACTTGTCAAAATTTCCCTTTTTAAAATCTAGGATAGCTTCTTTGGCTAGCTTGTCAACTTCTTCATTTAGACTAACGCCACTGTGGGCCTTAACCTTAATAAAATCAATTTCAACCTCTTGCATAATTTTTTTGGCAAAACTTGCATAATATTTTGTATAGTCAAGGTTGGCTTGCCAGTCGCCTTTAGCCCAAGCAGCTATGCCCATGTAGTCAAAGTAGATTGCTATTTTTTTAATCTTATTTTCTAGTGCATAGTTCATAACGAATTTTGCAGCTTCTAATTCTCCTGCTACATTGCGTAATTCTGCAATTTCTCTGTTGTTATTTGCTAGTTTTTTTACTATTTTATTTCCCTTATCAACAATAACAATTCCAGAGCCGTAAGTAAATGTTTCTACATCAAAACTACCGTCGATAAAGGCGTAAGTTTCATATTCATTTGTAGTATTTGGATTTTCTTTTATTTCATCTTTTAAAAAGTTTTGGGCATCTTGTAAACTAGCAAATGCTTTATATATTGCTCCCTTGTAGCCCTTAACCTGTATTTGACACTCTTCCCAAGTTTGAAAAATTCCTGTTTTTTGTCCTTTTTTTACTGCGTAAAATTTTGCCATATTCCTCCTAGATTAGTTCAACAATATTTTTAAAAATATCCCTATCCTTACTATATAAGTTGTAAATTCTGCTAACTCTTATGTCGTGTTCAAAAAATTCAGCATTATTTTTTTTCAATTTTTGATGGATATAAATTTCATTTTTATTATTTATTTCACGGATTAGATAAGTTTTATCCTTTTTTACAGCCAAGGCTCTGACGTGCTTGATAGCTGATAGCATTTCTTTTTTTGTAGATTTAGTCAGGATATTAATTAATATTCTACTAACTCTTTTTTTACTATATCTCTTAGAAGAAATTAAATTTACCAATTCTTCATAATTATTAGCAAGTAAATTGGCCTCGTATATCCTATTTTCTAAGCCCTCGGTAATATCATAAATATTTTTTAGCCCCTCTTTACCAAGACTAATTATTTCATACTTAATTAAGGAATAAAAATCTTTCTCACTTAATTTTTTTGAAGTTGCCAGTTCTTCAAGCATATAGTTTGATAAGTAGGAATTTATAAAATCATTATCTATATTTTTTCTAATGCTTGTCGCACTTAAAAATTCTTTTTCTACTAACTTTTCTTCATTTAAAGTTTGTCCCCTGCGTTTGACTGCTATAAGTTTAATGTGGGGAGCAATTCTTTGCAAAGTTTTATAGTAGCTATAAGCCAGAATAAAGTTGGGGCTGTCCTTAGGAATGTTGAAGAGTTGAGCCATAATTTTTGGATAGCTATAACCAAGTTTTGTTAAGTCTTTGATTTTTTTTAGGGTGCTTTCTTCCTGTTCAGCCTTATAAATATTTTCAAAAAGAGCAATATCAATTTCACTACCAAAAATCAGATGACTTATTCCACATGCGACTAGTATCTCAATACTTTTTTTTGCGAAGTCATCACTATAGGCAACACTCGCCCTGTGAGGCAAGGCTAAAACCAAATCACAAGCAGCCAAAACAGAAACTCTTGCCCTCTTATAGCCGTTAATAATAGCAACTTCTCCACGCTGGGTAAAAAATTCACTCATAACACAGATAATTTCACCAGGGTCATTATTTAATTTTAAAAAATTTTTTGCTTGGTCAATCAAAAATTCATGCCCACTATGTAAGGGGTTAAATTCTGCTATTATTCCTATTCGCAAGACATTTCTCCTAGAACTAATTAATATTTTAATTATAGCCTAAAAAAAAATATACTACAAATAAAATTTATTTTTAAAATATTAATTTTCAAGCTAGTTATTTTTTAAAAAATAAAAAGTTCGCTTTTAATAAATCTGTAAAAAGCCTATTTTAATAGCTTTTAGAAGTTTAAAAAATTTCAATACTAAATATTATTTACAAAAAGAAATAAATTACGAACTTCAAAATAAATTTTAAGTTCATTTAAAGTTTGTATTATATATTTATCAAATAACTACTATTAGTAGTTATATTCTTCATAAACTTTCCTTTTCTATAAAAAGCGACTTAGGTCGCTTTTTATTGTATTTAGATTAAAATTATTTATAAAAAATAATAAATTTATTTCTTAATTTTTTTATCCGAATTATTAAAATTTTAATTTAAGTTTAAAAGTAATTTTGATATTTATAAGTACTTAGTAGATTTTTAAAAATTATATTTTTTGAAAAATTTAAAATAAATTAAAAAAGTTGTTGACAAATAAAAAATGATATGCTAATATATCTACAAAGTTAAATATTTACCTATATTCAAATAAGTAACTTATTAGAAAGTTTAACAGAGAGTGTATGTAGCTGAAATTACACAACTAAGAAGATTTGTGAAAATGGTTTGAATGGTATAAAAAAGTGAGTAGTAATGAACTTTTTTCGTTTTTGTGTTACGTTACAAACACGCATTATAGATATTAATTCTAGACATAATATCCGTAGTGGCTGAGTTTCGTTATAGACGAAAAAGTAAGGTGGTACCGTGAAATTTATTTCGCCCTTATTCTCTTAGGAGAGTAAGGGCGTTTTTTTATATTTAACTTAAAATAGAGTATTACTTGTGAAAGGAAATTTAAAACATGAAAAAAATATTATCATTTTTAACAGCATTTATCCTAGCATTTGTATTAATAGGATGTTCTTCATCTAGTTCAACTTCAACAGAGGGTAAAAAAGGAATTGATGTAGAAAAATTAGACCCAAAAAACCCAGTTACAGTTAAAATAGGAGCGACAAACGTACCTCACGCAGAATTATTAGAACACGTTGCACCACAATTATTAAAAGAAGGTATTAAACTTGACATTGTAACTTACCAAGACTACTACCTACCAAACAAAAACTTACAAGACAAAGAAATAGACTTAAACTACTTCCAACACGTACCATTCTTGAATAAAGAAATTCAAGAAAAAGGTTATAAATTAGAAAATGCTGGGGCTATCCACATCGAACCTATTGGTTTATATTCTAAAAAAGTAAAATCATTATCTGAACTAAAAGATGGAGCTTTAGTATTAGTTTCTAACAACAAATCTGAATGGGGAAGAGTTTTAAAAATCTTAAAAGATAATGGTTTAGTAAAAATTAAAGATGGTGTAGATGTAATTACAGCAACTTTTGAAGATGTAGTAGAAAATCCTAAACACTTAGTATTCAAATACGACAATGACCCTGCAATCATGGTTCAATACTACAAAAATGGCGAAGGTGATTTAGTATCTATTAACACTAACTTTGCAGTAGATGCAGGAATTAATCCAAAAGCTGCCTCAGTAGTAATAGAAAGTGGAGAAAACAACCCTTACGCTAATATTGTTGTTACTAGAGCAGGAGATAAAGACAAAATTGTTACTAAAAAAATTGTAGAAGCCCTAAAATCTGCTGATACAGTTAAATTCATAGAAGATAAATACAAAGGTGCAGTGTTACCTGTAAAATAATTAAAAATTATTGCTTTAATTCATTAAAAAATAAAAAAGAAACTATAAAAACTTATAGTTTCTTTTTTTATATTTTGAGATTTTATTAAATAAGGGAAATATTATTTTTATATACTACTAAGAAAATATTTTACCCATATTATTTTTTATTTCGTAATTATCCATAAAGCATTCAACATTACCGTTAAAGTTAAGTTTGAATTGTAAAACTCCATAATATGAAGAAGTTTCTGATAAATCTTTATTAGTTCCGAAGAAATTAAAATATGAGAATAATAACAAAGTATTTATAGTTTTATATTTAGTTAAATAATCTCCTGCTTGGATAGAAAATAATTTTTATTTTAACTTTTATTTGACTTGTTAAATATTTTCATAATATAATTAACTTTAAATATATCTAAGATATGCATATTATGATAAATAAAAAATAAATATGTTTTGGGAAAATTGTATTTAATTAATTATATGCCGAATACTATTTATACCATATTTTTTTTGTAGATATTTTGTTAGCATTAGATAAGATATAATTTTATAAAAGGGGTTGTTTAGTATGACGATTATATATTTAATTATCATAGGTTTATTACTAATTTTCTTATTTATTCTAAAATATGTTATGAAAATAAATGATAATATAGAGAAAATAATAAAGAAACTAGAGAAAGACGACAAATAGTCGTCTTTTTTAAATTTTCAAATTCAAATTTTAGTATTGAACAGAAAAAATAATAAAATTATCTTTTATAATTATACTATTTTGCAAACGCAACACTCCTTATTGTACCATATATTTTTTAAATATAATACTTGTTTTTTGACTTTTTATATGTTATAATAAGAATGCAAATAGAAGTGATCACACTATTTAAAATATTAAAATTTTATTAATAAGGAGGAGGATTAAAATTAATAAAAAAGTCAAAATTGCTAGTGCTATTTTAGCATCCAGCTTGCTTATCACGCCAATATCTGCTTTAGTTAGTAATTATGATAATGTGGCTAAGGCTGAGGGAAAAGAAAATAATCAAATTAATATACAAAAACATATCGATTATATCGATAGTCAAATTTATTTAGAAAATAATAATTTAAAAATCAATAAAGATGCTATTTTAATTTATATAAAACAAAATTGGAATGAAATAAATATAAATAATCAATTCAAGACTCCTGAAGATTATTATCAAAATATTGAATTATCTGTATCTAATATTAATAAAAAAGTTAATTCTGGTTGGTATGAGTTTAAGGCTAATAAGGGTATAGTTGAAAAATATCAAAGTAGAGATTTAAACAACCTAGAAATTAATTTTTATTGGTGGGGAATTGAAGTGAAAATGTACGATAAAGAAACTGTACATGATTTAGCTAATATCCTAACTAGTCTTACGTATCCTTCAGCTGCAATATCAATTTTTGCAAGTATTGCTTCTGGAGGATTGGGAATATTTTTAACTTTTGCTCCTATTAAATTAGGTTGGATCGCACATAATATAAGTATAACAGCAGAAGAAAAAGGGAATTGCAAATTAAAGACCTTCCATTGGGGAACTTGGGAAACTAGTGGTGTTTATGAATAACGCAATAGCAGGTATATTACTAGGAATATCACTTATAATTATTAATGTACTAAGAGTATTTTTCAAAAAAGAGATTAGTAAAATTAATATTTATAAAAAAATATATACTTTTCTATATATTTCTTTAATATTTATATTTCTTGTCGTATTATGGTTTATTCCATACGACAATACATGGGCAAAGATAGCATTATGCTCTGTATTTCTTGCTATTATACTTCTAAAAAAATAATAAAAATTTCTTTTTAATGTATTTAATATTTAACTTATTATAAATATAAGAAAAATACATAAAGCTAATAAAAAAGACGACAAATAGTCGTCTTTTTTAAATTTTCAAATTCAAATTTTAGTATTGAACAGAAAAAATAATAAAATTATCTTTTATAATTATACTATTTTGAAAAGGTAACCCTTCTTATTATAATATATATTCCTTTGATATAATACTTGTTTTTTGTCTTTTTATATGCTATAATAAAAATACAAATAGAAGTGATCACACTATTTATTATAGGAAATTTATCCTATTTTTGTTTATTCATAAAGGAGGTAAATCATTATGAATAAGAAATTCAAATTTACTAGTGCTATTTTAGCATCTAGCTTGCTTATCACACCAATCTCTGCTTTAGTTAGTAATTATGATAATGAGGCTAAGGCTGAGAATTTCAAAAAGAAAAATATTAAGTTATCTGAAGAAGATATAAGATATTTAGAAACATTTTTTAATCAAATAGAAAAAATACCAGAAGATTTATTACTTAATGGAAATAGTAAAGAAATAAAAAATTATCTAATAAAAAATAAAATACCTTTAAACATCTATAATGATAATATAGGAGAAACAAAAGATAGTATATTTATAATACAACCTAGAGGATTTTGGGGGTGTGTGGGTTCATTAGGTACTTTGATAGTTAGTACAGCTGTACCTGCAGCAAAAATTTTAAAAATTAAAAAATATGTAAAACACCTTGGAGGTGTTACAGATGCTGTAAGGTATTTATTAGGGATAAAAGGAGCAGAATCTGGAGGAGCTGTTTTAAAAAGTTTAATATTAGAATTAAGCGGAATTGCTTCTGTTACAGAATCTTGTTTTAGCTAAATAAAATGATAAAGACAGTAATAATAATAATATTAATGTTAATGTCGATATTAACAGGTTATGAATTAAAAAAAATGCAAGTAAGTATATTTAATTTAATTATTTATAATAAAAGTGAATTAAATATAATAAGAGAATATGCAAAAACACATCCCAAAAAAGAAACAATAAAGTTTATAAAGAAAAAATATAATCTAACTAATTATTATGCAAATGAAATAATAAAAATGTATTTTTAATAAAAGAAAATTATATATATATATATTTAAATGATACTATTTCCTACTTTATTAACAATTTAGTTTACATAAAAAATAAAAAAAGACGACAAATAGTCGTCTTTTTTAAATTTTCAAATTAAAATTTTACTACTAAAAAAATAATGTTATTATTTTTTATAATTATACTATTTTGCAAACGCAACCCTCCTTATTCTGCCATGTATTTTTTTAAATATAATACTTGTTTTTTGTCTTTTTATATGTTATAATAAAAATGTAAATAGAAGTGATCACAATATTTCAAAATTAAAATTTGCTAGTGCAGTGTTAGCATCTAGCTTAATTATCACACCAATCTCTGCTTTAGTTAGTAATTATGATAATCTGGCTAAGGCTGAGGAACAACAAATTAAAATATCTAATAAAGATATAGAGGAAGCGTTAATAATTAAAGATTATATTAAGTTACAAAAGAAAAGAGGTATATATAGATTTCAATTTACTAATGATCCATCTCTTAACCAAAGACTTAAAGAAATAAATAGCCCATTAAACGATATAATTATAAGTCAATATATATCTAATTTAAACGATCATTTTATAAAAGAAAATGGGAATGGTCCTTTAACTAATGCTATAAAAGAGATTAGAAAAAATTCAAAATCAGATAATATAATTAGTATGAATACATACTTCAGGGCTTCAGATTGTTCTTTGGCATTTTTCGGATTGAGTACATACGTAGGAGGATTATATACAGTTGTTGGAATAATGGCGGCGTCAACTCCTGTAGGGCTTATAGGATTTGGTCTTACAACTGCTATCAGTGCTATAGGTACTGCTTATTGTGGATAAATGAAAAAAATTATTATAATTAATGTTTTAAATATACTTGCATGGCTAGGTCTTGCTTTAATCCTTGAAAATTATGGTATAGAGATAGTAAAATATATATTTATACCAGTAAGCCTTGTAATGCAAATTACAGCAAATATTTATATAAGAAAGAAGAAAAAAGAAGAAGAAAGAAAATAGATAATATTATTTTAAAAAATTATTATATTCTAAATTTAATAAAATTGTAATAGAATTGATCATACTATTTAAAATATTAAAATTTTATTAATAAGGGGATGATTAAAATTAATAAAAAAGTCAAAATTGCTAGTGCTATTTTAGCATCTAGCTTGCTTATCACGCCAATATCTGCTTTAGTTAGTAATTATGATAATGTGGCTAAGGCTAGTGAAACAAATAATAAAATCAATATACAAAAACATATTGAATATATTGATAGTCGAATTTATTTAGAAAATAATAATTTAAAAATCAATAAAGATGCTATTTTAATTTATATAAAACAAAATTGGAATGAAATAAATATAAATAATCAATTCAAGACTCCTGAAGATTATTATCAAAATATTGAATTATCTGTATCTAATATTAATAAAAAAGTTAATTCTGGTTGGTATGAGTTTAAGGCTAATAAGGGCATAGTTGAAAAATATCAGTCTAGAGAATGGATTAATGGATATGAACGTTATGAACAATGGTGGGGATTTCAGTATTATGCTAGGGGGACAGCCGGAGAACAATTAGCAAGAGATTTTGAAGATGCAGGAGAAAAAAGACTTTGGGGTTCAGGTGCATTAGGAGCGGTAGCAGCATTCAGTGGAGGCTCTGGAATAGTAATACTAGGAATTTTTACAACAATTACTTCTTCAAATTTTTATTCTATGGCGAATAAAGTTAGAAGATATATATCTGATTATGGAAGTGTAAAAGTGTCTGTATATGCAGCTGGAGGCTATTATACTGTTGAGGCTATACAGTAAAATGAATATTATAAAATACATACAGGAAATAAGATTAGATATTATATTTTATATTATAATATTTATAACTGTCATAATTTATAAAAAAAACAAAAAAAAAGCTAGAATATTTTATTTTTTGATAGTTACATTGTTATTTGTAATAAGATATCTATTATGAATAACAGTTGTTTTTTAAATCTTATTAATAAGGGTGCTATTAAATGAATTTAGAATATATATTATTTGTAATTATCCCCACTATGCTATCCTTATTAGGTAATTATTTTGTAGGAAAAAAGTAAAAAAAAATAAAAGAAAAAGACGACTATTAGTCGTCTTTTTTTAATTCTCAAATTCAAATTTTACTACTAAACAGAAAAAATAATTTTATTATTTTTTATAATTATACTATTTTGCAAACGCAAACCTTCTTGCTATATCATATATTTATTTGATATAATACTTGTTATTTAACTTTTTATATGTTATAATAAAAATACAAATAGAAGTGATCACACTATTTATTATAGGAAATTTATCCTATTTTTGTTTATTCATAAAGGAGGTAAATCATTATGAATAAGAAATTCAAATTTACTAGTGCTATTTTAGCATCTAGCTTGCTTATAACGCCAATCTCTGCTTTAGTTAGTAATTATGATAATGTGGCTAAGGCTGAAGGAAAAGAAAATAATCAAATCAATATACAAAAACATATCGATTATATCGATAGTCAAATTTATTTAGAAAATAATAATTTGAAAATTAATAAAGATTTTGTTTTAAATTATATAAAAATTAATTTTAAAGAATTAAATATAAATAATCAATTTAAGACTCCTGAAGAATATTATCAAAATATTGAATTATCTGTATCTAATATTAATAAAAAAGTTAATTCTGCTTGGTATAAATTTAATGCTACTAATGGTATAACTGAAAAATATCAGTCAAGATCTGGGGGAGGTTTTGAAGTTTATTACTATTGGTGGGGATCTCAAGTATATATACATAACCAATGGGAATTAAATAATTTTAAAAGAGAAATAGAAGATTATATTTATAGAATTGAAACAATAGGCTATTTCATTTATATTCCTAGTTTAGGTTTATCTCAAATTCATATTAATGAATTAAAAAGAATGCTTACTTTAGTTGATAGGACATATCAAGATTATGCTTCTGTTAAAATTACATCACATGATTTCAAAATTGGAGATACATTTGAAGTAGAGGCGATACAATGATTAAAATATTATGTACTATTTTATTTGTATTGTGGTTACTAGGAATAATATCTAATTACAGATTATTAAAGAAATCTAGGGAAAAAAGATTAATGAATAAGCCGTTACTTAAAAAATAATATAGTAAAAATTTGTTTAGGTGATATATATTATTATGAGTAATAAATATAAATTCATTAGTATATATCTAGCTAGTTACTTTAAAGAGGAGTCTATACAATGATAAAATGTATTTTTTAAATGCATTAATTACTTTTATACTTTGGATATTTATATTATCTTTAATTATATATATTATTTATAAAATATGTAAAAAAAATTAATTATAAAATAGAAAAAGACGACAAATAGTCGTCTTTTTTCTAATGATAAAACTTTCTATATTTTTTTAATTTTAATTTTACTAACCATAAAATATCCGAATATGGCAGTTAAAATTAGCAAGGCAATATTAGGCATCTTTATAAAATTAAATGACAAGAATGCTAGTAGTAAACCGCAAGTAGTAATAGGTACACCTTGATAGTAGCCGTCTGTCATTGTTGTTACATTAAAACGAGCCAGTCTAAAAGCTCCGCAACAAACGTAAACGCTGCAAATAATAGTTGCTATGATTGACACAAGCAGTAAATTACTAGCAGTATGTATTTTAAAAAACACTAAAAATGCTGGTGCTACACCAAAACTTATCACATCACAGATAGAATCTAGTTCTTTTCCGAGTGGCGACACCACGCCTAACTTTCTTGCGACCATGCCGTCATAACGGTCTGCAAACATAGATAAAATAATAAAGACACTTGCATAAGTATATTGCCCTGTTGAAGTCAATATAATTGATAAAAATCCACATAAGCCATTAGCCATTGTAATAGCGTTAGGAATAATTTCTTTATTCATACTAATACTCCTTAAAAAATAGTTAATATATATTATAGTATAAAAAACCTATAAAGTCTAAAGAAAATGAAATTTATTATTTTTGCTTCTTTAAGTTTATATAATTAGGGGATTAGTCTTAGCAAGTATTTATCTATAAGGAGGAAGAATGAAAATAATATATTATAAAAAATTAGTAAAAGAATTATTTATGATTTCTTTGTTTTGTGCAATCTATGTTTCTGGCTTTAGCCATTTAATAATTCCTAGCAAGATAGCAGAGGTGTGGTTCTGGTATAGGTCTATTACTTCATTACCTAAAATCAAAGAATTAATAATTTATTTTATTTTTTCTTATTACAGTAGCAAGTTATCTACTTTTTTTATTTTTAAAATTTTTTATTTTATAGAAGTTGAAGATATTAACTTTAAAACCTATCTTTTAATTTTATTAGCTAGTTTTTTAATAATAATTCTTGCTGTGTTATTTATAGTAGTTCAAAAGAAATTAAAAAACATCAAAAATATAAATATTAAATTGTTATTAATCTTTTTAGTGGTGATTATTTCTTATTTTACTGCTGGCAGATATAATTCCTTGGGAACTAATTTTATAGATTGCTTCTTTTATAATAATATGGCTATCAATAATTATGATTTTCTTATCAAGATATTTCTAACCCTAGTTTGTACAAGTATAGGTTTTAGTGGTGGTGAGGTAACGCCCCTATTTTCCATAGGTTTGTTGGTGGGGTTAGTCCTTGCTAATATTTTTATTTACCCCTACAAATTTTAGCCTCTCTTGGCTATGTCTTAATGTTTAGTGCAAGTGCTAGAGTTTTTCTAACTCTCATCTTATTAGCCCTAGAAGTTTTTTCTTACAAGCTAGCCTTACTAATAATTATTCCTAGCTTGCTGATAAAATTACTAAATAAAAAATATTCTATATATTAAATCAGAATGCTGACAAGGCCTTATGCTTATTTTATTTAATTTAAAAAATTTTGCAATAAAGAAAGAAAAGTGTTAAAATCTAAGAAAAATAATTATTTGGAGGCTCCTAATGGATAGATATAGTGGAGATGCCCTGCATACAGATTTTTATCAAATAAATATGGGGTATGTTTACTTTAAAGACGGGATACACGAAAGAAAATCATATTTTGATTTATATTTCAGAAAAGCCCCTTTTAATGGGGGATATGCAGTTTTTGCAGGCTTGGAAAAGGTTATAGACTACATTAAAAATTTTAAATTTACAGAAGATGACATTAATTATTTGAGAAGCTTAGATTACTCAGAAGATTATTTAGATTACTTAGCAAATTTAAAATTTACAGGTAGCATTCGCTCAGTTATAGAAGGAGAAATAGTTTTTGGTAATGAACCCTTACTAAGAATAGAAGCTCCTTTAATTCAAGCCCAATTAGTCGAAACAGCAATTTTAAATATAATAAATTATCAAACTTTAATAGCAACCAAAGCATCACGCATAAAACATATATGTCCTGATGAAGTATGTATGGAATTTGGTACTCGCAGAGCCCATGAATTTGATGCAGCTATATGGGGGGCTAGGGCCGCCGTTATTGGTGGTTTTGATTCGACAAGTAATGTCAAGGCGGCAAAATTATTCGATATAGCCTGTAGCGGAACCCACGCCCATTCATTTATTCAGACCTATCAAGATGAAGTTGTAGCCTTTAGAAAATATGCCGAAACTCACAAAGATTGCTATTTTTTAGTGGATACTTATGACACCTTACGTTCAGGAATACCTAGTGCCATAAAAGTTGCTAATGAACTAGGTGATAAAATTAATTTCAAAGGCATTAGACTAGATTCTGGCGACATAGCCTACCTGTCAAAAGCCGCTCGAAAAATGTTAGATGACGCTGGCTACAAAGATGTAAAAATAGTTGCATCTAATGACTTAGATGAAGACACAATCACCCACCTAAAGCAACAAGGGGCAAAAGTAGATAGTTGGGGGCTAGGAACTAAGCTGATAACATCTTACCAAAATCCAGCCTTGGGAGCAGTTTATAAACTAGTTTGTTTAGAAGATGAAAATGGAAAAATGGTAGATAGATTAAAAATATCAGAAAATCCAGCTAAACTAACAACACCAGGTATAAAAAAATTATATCGTATCATAAACAAGGATACAGGTATGGCAGCTGGAGATTATATAGCTCTAGAATCTGAAGATGTTAAGTTGGAAAAAGAAATTAATCTATTCCATCCAACTCATACATACTTGTCAAAAAAAGTTTCTAATTTTGAAGCTATTGACTTGCACAAGGATATATTTATATATGGCAAACAAGTATATACAGTGCCTCATATTAATACTAGTAAACAACATCTTTTAGAAAGTAAAAAATATTTTTGGTCAGAGTACACAAGACTATTAAATCCAGAATTTTACCCGGTAGATTTAAGTAGAACGTGCTGGGAAAATAGAAATAAAATACTAAGTAGACTGAAAAAATAAAATAGGTGAATATATGTCATTACAAGATAAAATTATAAAAGAATTAAAATGCCAACCGAGTATAAATTCTATTGAAGAAATTGAAAAAACAAAAAAATTTCTAAAAGACTATTTAAAAAAATATCCATTCATAAAAACTTTAGTTTTAGGAATTTCTGGAGGACAAGATTCTACTTTGTGTGGAAAGTTATGCCAATTAGCAATTGCAGAATTACGAAAAGAAACTAAAGATAATGACTATAAATTTATAGCGGTAAGATTACCCTATGGAGAACAATTTGACGAACAAGACTGCCAAGACGCCCTAGATTTTATCAAAGCAGATAAAGTTTATACGGTTAATATAAAAGAAGCTGTTGATGCAAGCTATGAAAACTTAAAAAAGGCTGGAGTGATAATTAGTGATTTTGCCAAAGGTAATGAAAAAGCAAGAGAAAGAATGAAAGTTCAATACTCAATAGCTACCATGAATAAAGGAATAGTAGTAGGAACAGACCATGCGGCAGAAGCCTTAACAGGATTTTATACAAAATATGGCGATGGAGGAGTAGATATAGCACCCCTGTTCAGACTAAACAAAAGACAGGGTAAAGAATTACTAAAAGAATTAGAATGTCCCGAACATCTTTACCTAAAAAAACCAACAGCAGATTTGGAAGAAGACAAACCAGCTTTACCTGATGAAGTAGCATTAGGTCTTACTTACGAAAATATAGATGACTACTTAGAAGGGAAAAAACTAGCTAAGGAAATTACAGATAAAATAGAAAATTACTTTCTAAAATCATCACATAAACGACGTATGCCAGTTACAATATTTGATTTTTACGAATAAAGAAAATATGGTTAGTTTAGCGACTAGCCATATTTATTTTTAATTTTTTTAAATTTTTTTAAAAAAACCAAAAAAACACTTGACAAGAAACAAAAACAAATGCTAGAATAAAAAAGTCCTAAAAGACCAACAATTCATAGAAAAAAACAAGCAAAAGTTCATAAAATAAAAAATGCTTTTAAACAATTTTAAAAACATTTAAAAAATTTTTAAAAAAACCCAAAAAAGAACTTGACAAAGAAAAAATAGAATGATAGAATATAAAAGCTGTAAAAAAAGCAGCAACTTGAACATTGAAAACTAAAAGAAAAAGTCAACGTTAATTCCAAAAAAAGTTAAAAAAGACAACAAAAAACTTTAAAAGAGCTAAACAAACAAACAAATAAAATTTGGAGAGTTTGATCCTGGCTCAGGACGAACGCTGGCGGCGTGCCTAATACATGCAAGTCGAGCGAAAAGATGTAGGAGCTTTGCACCAACAACTTTTAGCGGCGAACGGGTGAGTAACACGTAAAGAACCTGCCTCATAGACTGGGACAACTACTGGAAACGGTAGCTAATACCGGATAAGATTAAAATCGCATGAAGAAAAATTAAAAGTCGGAGAAAACTGACACTATGAGATGGCTTTGCGCTGCATTAGCTAGTTGGTAGGGTAAAAGCCTACCAAGGCGACGATGCATAGCCGACCTGAGAGGGTGATCGGCCACACTGGGACTGAGACACGGCCCAGACTCCTACGGGAGGCAGCAGTAGGGAATCTTCCGCAATGGACGAAAGTCTGACGGAGCAACGCCGCGTGAGTGAAGAAGGATTTCGGTTCGTAAAACTCTGTTGTTAGGGAAGAATGACTGTATAGTAACTATATACAGTAGAGACGGTACCTAACCAGAAAGCCACGGCTAACTACGTGCCAGCAGCCGCGGTAATACGTAGGTGGCAAGCGTTGTCCGGAATTATTGGGCGTAAAGCGCGCGCAGGTGGTTTAATAAGTCTGATGTGAAAGCCCACGGCTCAACCGTGGAAGGTCATTGGAAACTGTTAAACTTGAGTGCAGGAGAGAAAAGTGGAATTCCTAGTGTAGCGGTGAAATGCGTAGAGATTAGGAGGAACACCAGTGGCGAAGGCGGCTTTTTGGCCTGCAACTGACACTGAGGCGCGAAAGCGTGGGGAGCAAACAGGATTAGATACCCTGGTAGTCCACGCCGTAAACGATGAGTGCTAAGTGTTGGAGTCAAAAGACTTCAGTGCTGCAGCTAAGGCATTAAGCACTCCGCCTGGGGAGTACGGTCGCAAGACTGAAACTCAAAGGAATTGACGGGGACCCGCACAAGCGGTGGAGTATGTGGTTTAATTCGAAGCAACGCGAAGAACCTTACCAAGTCTTGACATACAGTGAAGAGATAAGAGATTAAATTGTTATTGCCTATGGTAATACACTGATACAGGTGGTGCATGGTTGTCGTCAGCTCGTGTCGTGAGATGTTGGGTTAAGTCCCGCAACGAGCGCAACCCTTATAACTAGTTGCCAGCAGTAAGATGGGGACTCTAGATAGACTGCCAGTGACAAACTGGAGGAAGGTGGGGATGACGTCAAATCATCATGCCCCTTATGACTTGGGCTACACACGTACTACAATGGATAAGAACAAAGAGAAGCGACCTTGTAAAAGCAAGCCAACCTCACAAAACTATTCTCAGTTCGGATTGTAGTCTGCAACTCGACTACATGAAGCTGGAATCGCTAGTAATCGCGGATCAGAATGTCGCGGTGAATACGTTCCCGGGTCTTGTACACACCGCCCGTCACACCACGAGAGTTTATAACACCCGAAGACGGTGGCCTAACCGCAAGGAGGGAGCCGGTCACGGTGGGGTAGATGATTGGGGTGAAGTCGTAACAAGGTAGCCGTATCGGAAGGTGCGGCTGGATCACCTCCTTTCTAAGGAAAAAGGAAAAACATTGACAATTTCTTTTAGTTTTGAGTGTTCAAACACTCAAGCACAATGAAAACAGAATATATATTATAAAGAAGATTTACAAGAGAAAAACCGAGAAAAAGAGTTCAAGGAAAAAACGAAGCCAAAGCTACACGATTAAGTAGAAAAGAGCACACGGAGAATGCCTTGGCACTAGGAGCCGAAGAAGGACGTGACAAACGACGAAACGCTACGGGAAGACGTAAGTAATCAAAGATCCGTAGATATCCGAATGGGGCAACCCGGCAGAAATAAAAAGCTGTCACCCGAAAGGGAGGTAACGCAGAGAACTGAAACATCTAAGTACCTGCAGGAAAAGAAAGAAAAATCGATTTCCTAAGTAGCGGCGAGCGAAAAGGAAAAAGCCCAAACCCTAAAGCATGCTTTAGGGGGTTGTAGGACTATCAACAAATTGGAGAAAAGCCATAGTCAAATCGCATGGGAAGGCGAGCCAAAGAAGGTAAAAGCCCTGTAGACGAAATGGCAAATTGAAAAGAGATAGAACCTGAGTACAGCGGAACACGAGAAATTCCGTTGGAAACAGCCAGGACCATCTGGCAAGGCTAAATACTACCTAGTGACCGATAGTGAACCAGTACCGTGAGGGAAAGGTGAAAAGAACCCCGGGAGGGGAGTGAAAAAGAACCTGAAACCGTGTGCTTACAACTAGTCAGAGCACTATATAAGTGTGATGGCGTGCCTTTTGTAGAATGAACCGGCGAGTTACTCTATCATGCAAGGTTAAGTGGAAGACATGGAGCCGAAGCGAAAGCGAGTCTTAAAAGGGCGAAATAGTATGATGGAGTAGACCCGAAACCAAGTGATCTACCCATGGCCAGGTTGAAGTTTAGGTAACACTGAATGGAGGACCGAACCAGGACACGTTGAAAAGTGTTTGGATGAGCTGTGGGTAGGGGAGAAATTCCAATCGAACTTGGAAATAGCTGGTTCTCTCCGAAATAGCTTTAGGGCTAGCCTCGTTAGAAGTTTATT